>NZ_AP019371.1:9060000-9293892 GCF_004001265.1 Actinoplanes sp. OR16
CCGCCGTCGACACCAGCGGGTATCTCGGTGATCGCGCCGGCGACGACCTGCTCGACGTCACCGATCTCGTCCTGCTCGACATCAAGTCCGGCGATCCGTCGACCTACCGCACCGTCACCCGCACCGGCAGGCTCGCTCCCACGATCGCCTTCGCGCACCGGCTCGCCGAGCGTGGCACACCGATCTGGGTACGGTTCGTGCTGGTCCCGGGCCTGACGGACGCCGTCGAGAACGTCGAGGCGGTCGCCGGGATCGCCGCTTCGGTGCCGACCGTGCAGCGGGTCGAGGTGCTCGGGTTCCACCGCCTCGGCGCCGTCAAATACGACGCGCTCGGCCTCGATTTCCCCCTCGCCGGCACGCCGTCACCAGATCAAGAGCTCATGGACCGCGTACGTCGGCAGTTCCGCGATCACGGGCTCTGCGTACTCTGAGGCCGGTGGAGGTTGATCTCGCGCTCGTCGGCTTCGGTGGCGCCGCGGCCCTGACGCTGATCGAGCTGGCGAAGGCCGCCGTCCCCGATCTGCGCGTCGCCACCGTCGACCCGGCCGGCCTGCTCGATCACGGCAAGCGCCGCACCTGGGCGTTCTGGACCGGGGCCGTCGACGATCTCGATCCGGTGCTGGACGCGCAGTGGCCGGCGGTCGATCTCCACGGGCCCTCGGGGGTGCGGCGGCTCGACCTGAGTCCCGGCCGGTACGCGATGGTCCGCTCGGAGCCGATCTTCGCGCAGGCGCTCCAGGCCGCTGACCGACTCGGATCAGTGACCATCCGGGCGTCGGCCGCGGCGCTCGTCGACGACGGATCGTCGGTGGAGATCCGCGACGAGAGCGGGACGGCGGTAGCCGCCGCCCGCTGGGTGCTCGATTCGCGTCCCGCGCGGCCGGTCAAGCCCGGTCACACGTTCTGGCTCCAGCACTTCCGGGGCTGGTGGGTACGGTCCGAGGCGGCGCTCTTCGACCCGGCGTCGGCGGTGCTGATGGATTTCCGGACCCCGCAACCGGCGCGCGGCGTCTCGTTCGGCTATGTGCTGCCGACCAGCGCGCACACCGCGTTGATCGAGTACACCGAGTTCTCGCCGGCCCGGCTCTCCGATGACGCTTATGACACGGCGCTCACGGCGTACATGCGTCTCTGGAATTTGAATGATCTTGCGATCGAGGAGGTGGAGGACGGCGCGATTCCGATGACGGACGGCGTCTTCGAGCGGCGGCCGTCGGCACGCGTGGTGCGGATCGGAACGGCCGGTGGAGCGACGAGGCCGTCGACCGGGTACACGTTCTCGGCGATGCGGCGGCAGGCCCGGGAGATCGCCGAGCTGATCAGAACCGGCCGCGACCCGGTGCCGTCGGCTGCCTACCCACGACGGCATCTGTGGATGGACGCGGTGGCGCTGCATGCGTGGGACAGCGGTCTCGTGGCGGCGCCGGAGTTCTTCGAGCGGCTGTTCCAGCGCAATCCGGCCGAGCGCGTGCTGCGTTTCCTGGACGGCCGGACGACCCCCGCTGAGGAGTTCTCCCTGATGGCGTCGACTCCTCTGCTGCCCATGATGCGTGCCGCGGCACGGGTCACTGTTTAGGCGTGTCGAGGCTCAACACCGGCGAGATCACCAGGTCGTGCATCCGCCAGTCGAAGGAACGGCAGTATTCCTCGAGCTTCGCGAGCCGCTCCACCAGGTGATCGGTTTCGGGCGCGGGAACGATCAGCAACTCACCCACGAAGACGTGCCCCTCTTCGCGCAGCCGCAGCCAGGCGTCGGTGATCCAGTCGTGGTCGCGGACCGCGGCGAGCAACTCGTCCGGCAGCGGATGATGCCTGCTGCCGTCGACGACGCGCGGCCGGTCGTCCATCAGGTCGGCGACCGCCGCGGTCGTCGTCTTCACGCCGTCCCGGACGATGTCGGCGCCGATGATCAGCGCGGCGGCCGCGTCCGCCCACCACAGTCCGGCGCCGATCCCGAGCACGCCGGCGATCGCGGCGCTCGCGGTGAGCCAGTCGGCCCGGTTCATCTCGGCGTCGGCGTAGAGCACCTTGTCGTGCAGTTCCTTGGCGATCCGCTGCTTGGCACGACCGAGGATGATCGCCGGGATCATGCTCACGAACAGCACCGCGATCATCAGCCAGCCGAGCCAGAACGTCTCGCCGGCGACCTCGATGAGCCCGATCGGCGGCCGTTCCCGCAGGATCAGCCGGGTCAGCGAGTCGTAGACGACGTAGCCGCCGAGGCCGAGCAGCGCGACGGCGCCGGTGAGGAACGCGACGCTGACCGAGCGGTGGTAGCCGTACGGGAAGCGGGCGTTCGGCCGGCGGTTGCGGTAGCGGGCCGCGAGCAGGAAGGCGGCGGGTGGCACGACGCCGAGCATGTCCTCGATCCAGGCCGCCTTCATCGCCTGCGACTGGCCGAGAACGATCGCCATGGCCACGATCGTGATCAGGAAGTAGACGATGGTCCACCACTCCAGCCGGACCGCCTTGCGGTGCATCGCGGCCTTGTCCGGCGGCAGTTCGAAGCTGTCGTAGGGCCTCATGGCAGCTCTTCCGCCTCCGACAGCAGGCCGGCCACCTGATCGTGGGAGAGCCCGAGGAGGAACCGCTCGACCTCCGCCTGCCACGCGTTCTCGCCGGCGGGCACCGCCCAGACGTGGCCGGCCTCGTCGACGTCGTGCTCGGATTCGGTCAGGCCGAGGTCGTCGACGCGCCACTCGCCGATCACCACCGGGATGCCCTCCCGGCCGGTTATCTCGCGGTGCGGCACCGCCTCGGCGCCCTTCGCCGCGACCGCCGCCACGTCCGCGGTCCCGGCTCGCACCGCCACCCGGACCCCGTGCAGGTCGCCCGGGACCGGCCCGCTCGCCGCGATCACCGTGCGCATGGTGACGTAGGGCCTGGTCAGTGACGCCTGCTCGGTCCAGGGGGCGTCGTCGGAAAGACCGCCGATCACCAGGTCGAGCACGCGGGCGTGCAGGGCCGGCATCAGCTCCGACTCGCTGCCCGGGTACCACTCGACGGCACTGCCGAGCCGCGCCGCCAGCCGCTTCGCCAACTCGGCCTCGGCGCCCTGATCAGGAACGGTCGTCCACGGCGGGTTGTCGGTGATGCCCACCTTCAGCACACCGCCGCGGACGTCGTCGAGTGTGGTGCCGACGTCCTGGGGGAACCCGCAGCCGGCGAGCAGCAGGGCCGTACCGAGCAACGCTGTGAAGAATCGCCGCACAGGATCCTCTTTCCCGATCCGGGCGGGTTATTCACCCCTCAGCGGCGGCGGAACGCCTCGGAGGGCAGGACCTGGTGCGCCATTCCGACCTCGTTGAGGAATTTCTCCGGACCCGGGGTGATCGGCACCTTCCACTCCAGGAATTCCTGCCAGCGGGTCAGATCGGAACGCCACTGCTCGACGAAGTTCTGACACAGCCAATGGGTGATGCCGGCGCTGCGGCCGCGGGCCGCCTCCAGGGAACGGCGCATCCTGTCGTGCTCGGGAGTGCTTTCCAGCAGGCCGATCAGCAGGTCGATGAATCGGCGCCGGCGGAACAGGGCGTCACCCCAGAAGGCACCGCCCGCGACGTCGATGTCCCGGCCGGAATCGAGCAGCCAGAACAGGCCCTCGGCGAGGGTGTCGCCCAATTCCTCGCCGATCGCGCGCGCCGGATTGGCGAACGGGTCATAGGGCCGTTGCCGCATCACTCCGGCACGGGCCGCCCGGAACGGGACGCCGTCACCGAGCAGGAAGAACCAGTCCTCGTTGTAGATGTTCGGATAGAAGGACCGGGTACGCGCCGCGTCGACGATCATGGCGCCACCGCCGATGAAGGTGCTCTGGAAGCCACCCACCTGCCGGTACGCGTGGCAGACCACCGAGTTGTCCTCATAGCCGAGATTACGCAGGCCGACGGCCCGGTAGTCGTCGACCAGCCCGGCGACGGCGTGCAGGTCATCGGGGTCGTCGATGTGGATGTCGTCGTCCAGGAAGAGGACCCGCTGCCAGCTCGAACCGCGGGCGAGCACCAATCCGAGGTTACGTTTCAGACTGAGATCGCTCGTCGTACCGAAACCGCTCTTCTGCAATAGGCGATCGGTGGCGAACGACGGGAGCCGGCGGGAAAGGGATTGATCGACGTCAACCGCGAGAACGGCGGCGCCCTCGTGATCGGCCAATCGGCGGGCCTGTTCGGCGGAGGCGGCGCGGCTGCACAGCGCGACGACCGGCACATCGATCGCCTTGCCCACCTGCATGACGTGCCGTAACGCGTCGGCCGGCCAGGCGGTGGGCACGATGATGGCGTCCAGCTTGCTGCGTCTCGCCGAACGGGGATCCTCCGCCAGCAGATCGGCGTGCGATCCGTGGTGGATTTCTCGGGCGTCGGCGATCGACGCCTGGCTCGGCACGTCCTATACCTCCGGCCAGGAATGCAGAACGGTGTCCGGCGCGGTCCAGTCCGGAGTGGTGACGATGCCCGTCAGCACTTGAACCCGGAAGAGCAGGCTGAATGTCCGGCCGTCGAAATGCGACGCGAGGTATTCCGCGTTCTTCTCGCGGAACACGTCGTGTGTCAGGGTGCGCACCGCTCCGTAAACACCACTACCGTACATTCCGTTGCATACGGTTATGGTTCTTTCCCGGTTCAACGGGTTGGGCGCCCGGAAGAAATGCCCCACGTCCTGAACCAAGACCCGGGCACCTCCGCGGTTTTCGAACTCGGGGACGAACGACAGGCGGTCCCTGCCCTCCACAACGACCTGGAAGCATCCGCGGCTCGGGTCGTCGTCGTCGGAGAGCTGCGTCACGGGCACCGGGGTCAGCCGCATCGCGTCCTGGGTCGCGTCGTTCCAGTCGATGCCGCCGAGCAGCACGAGGTGCGCCGTCCAGTCGTCCTCCTGCATCTCCCGCGCGCTGAGGAAGCGAACCTCCAGGTCCGGGTTGACCGCGCGGATGTGCCCGTGCAGCTCGAAGAGCGAGTCGAGGTCGGCGAAGCGGGAGAGTTTCGACCGGTCCGGGTCGATGGGCTGCGGAGCGCCGGTGCCGGGCTCGGCACAGACGATCACGATCGGCCCCTCCTTGTAGTGCCACGGACCGCGGCCGACGATCGACGGCCGGGCCGGCGGGGCCGTCAGGGCCACCGCGTCGGACTCGGCGAGGGCGGCCTCCCGCAGCGCGAGGAGCTCCTGTTTCAACCGGTCCCGGGTGGCGGCCTCGTCGGCGGTGAGCTCCTGCTCGCTGATCAGCTGGTAGGGCCGGTGCTGGATCGAGCGGCGGGTGCTGAAGAAGGTCGAGATCGCGTCGAGCCGATCCTCGGGCGGCGGCGTGGCCGCGCGTTCCCAGGAGGAGATGAGCTGGAGGCTGGCCGGCTTGCGGTGGCTCAGCGCCTTGGCCAGCTCGGTCTGCGTGATGCTGACATCCGGCCACTGCGACTTGCGGAGCTGACGGAGGCGCGCGGCCAACTCGAGGGAAGGTTGCACCTTCATGCACCTCCAGAAAAATTTACTGTACTACAACCGGCTCCAGCCAGGCAGCGGTTTGCACCTTAGCAGGCAGGGCGCATCGCACCAGGGGCGCGGCGTGATCGTTACGCAGGCGTGAGTGAACCGCTGCACGGTGGACACTCACGTTCTACTTCGTTCCTGCCGTTGCCACAGGAACTACAGCCACTTACAGTTTTACTACCGGCACTACAGGTGGATCGGACGCGAATCCGAGATCGACGTGTAGGGGGATCCATCGTGCAGACCCTCGTCCCGACGTCAACCGATGCCATCTCCGCGACGTACGCGGAGGATCTGACGGCCGCCATCGTGGCGGCGACGGCCTTGGCCGCCGTCCTGCTCATCACCTACCTCGTCATCCGCGCCACCTTCACGGTCCTCAGGCTCTTCATCGTGCGGCAGGTGATCGCCGACACGATCGCGGTGGGCATCCTGGTCACCGCCGTCCTGATCGGCCTGCTCAACCGCTGACCGCCTGTTGGCATGTCGACAGCAACGGCTACGTGACGGCACCATCACCTCCAGGTACGGCGAGCGGGGAGGCCGCGGTGGGGGACGACGTGTCGATACGGGCCGCATCGGAAGAGGAGGTCCGCACACTCGTCGAGCACACCGACGAACGCCACTACTTCCTGGAACACCTGGGCCGGAACCGCGGAGTGCTCCTCTTCGCCTTCCTCGGTGAATTCCTCGTCGGTCACATCTTCCTGCGGCTGGAGCCGCCCGAGGAGCCCGAACTCCGCGACGGCCTGCCGGGTGTCCCTCTCCTCCAGCACCTCAGGGTCATGGACAACCATCGACGCTCCGGAATCGGACGGCAGTTACTCAGCGAGGCCGAACACCGGTTGTCAGCGCTCGGGCACCGCCGTGTAGCCCTGGGGGTGCATCCCGATAACGATCCGGCGATCCAGCTCTACCGAGGGCTACAGTTCTCGGCGTGGCGCGACGAGCATCTCGCCACGTTCCGTGAACATGTGCTCGACGACGGCAGCACGGTGCGTATCCATGAGCCCTGTCTTGTCCTCGTGAAGCACCTGGACCCGCCCTCCGCGTAAAGGGACGACGTTGACCTGGATCGTGACCGGTGGAGCCGGTTTCATCGGCGCGCACGTCGTCCACCTGCTGAGCGCGGCGCAGGAGGTCGTGGTCTTCGACGACCTCTCCACCGGCCTGGCGGAACGGCTGCCCTCCTCGGTCCCGGTCGTGGAGGGTTCGGTGGCCTCCCCCGGCGACCTGGCCCGGCTGTTCGCGCGCTACTCCGCCACCGGGGTCGTCCACCTCGCCGCCCGCAAGTCCGCGCCCGACCGCTCCGGCTTCCGGTCCGACAACGTCGACGGCGTCCGCAACCTGGTCGAGGCGATGACCCACGCCGGTGTGGACCGGCTGCTGTTCGCGTCCTCCGCCGCCGTCTACGGCGAGTCCGGTTCCACGCCGGCTGCCGAGGATCAGCCGCTGGAGCCGGTGAATCCCTACGGCCTCACCAAGCTCGAAGGCGAACGGATCATCGAGGGCACGTCCCTGCGGTCCATCGCGCTGCGCCAGTTCAACGTGATCGGCGCGGGGTCGCACCCGTTCGCCGCCGACACCGGACCGGCCGCGCTGCTGCCGGCTGTCTTCCGCGCCCTGACCACGCCTTCCCGGACGCTCGTCGTCCAAGGTCACGACTATCCGACCACCGACGGCAGCGCGGTCCGCGACTACGTGCACGTCCTCGACGTCGCCCGGGCCTACGCGCGAGGCGTCGAACTCCTCTCCTCCCTGCCGGAGGCGGCCCACCTCGCGGTCAATGTCGCCAGCGGCAGAGGTACGTCGGTACTGGAACTCGTCCACCTCACCAGCAAGATCGCCGGTACCGAGGTCCCCTACACGGTCGGCGACCGGCGCCCCGGCGACGCCGTCTCCGTGGTCGCCGACGTGACCCGCGCGGCAGCGCTCGGTTTCGCGTCGCGGCATCCGCTCGACGACGCCGTCGAATCGGCCTGGCAGTCCTGGGCATGCGAGCACGCACAGCGGGTACCCCGCTGAGACGGATGTCTTCGCATGTCAGGGGCGACTCATGGGACGTTCTGAGGAGGATGTGGCAGCGCTGGCGACCCCGCTTTCCCGCGCGGCCGACCTGGATCCGCTGCTGGATCGGATCGGCGACGCCCACGTGGTCATGCTCGGCGAGGCGACCCACGGCACCCACGAGTTCTACTCCTGGCGTGCCGCACTGACCCGGCGCCTGATCGCCGAGAAGGACTTCGGGTTCGTCGCGGTGGAGGGCGACTGGCCGGACTGCGACCGCGTCGACCGGGCGGTCCGGCTGATGCCGGGAGCACCGGACGATCCCCGGGAGGCGCTGCTCACCTTCGAACGCTGGCCGACCTGGATGTGGGCGAACGAGGAGGTCGTCGAGTTCGCCCGCTGGCTGCGCGGCCACAACGCCTCCCGGGAACCGTCGCAGCGGGCCGGCTTCCACGGGCTGGACGTCTACTCGCTCTGGGAATCACTCCGGGAGATCCTCACTCACCTGCGGGAACACGATCCGGATCAGGTCGAGGTGGCGCTGTCGGCGTACCGCTGCTTCGAGCCGTTCCAGGAGGACGCCCAGCAGTACGCGCTCGCGACCCGCTTCGTACCCGTCAGCTGTGAGATCGAGGTGATAGGCCTGCTCGCGTCGCTGCGGGAACGGGCCGATCTCGGACTCGTGCAGAACGCCGCCGTGGTCGCCGGGGCGGAACGGTACTACCGCGCGATGGTCCGCGGCGGCCGTGAATCATGGAACGTCCGCGACCGGCACATGGACGACACCCTGGACCGGCTGATGGGGCACTACGGCCCGGCGGCGAAAGCCGTCGTGTGGGCGCACAACACGCACGTGGGCGACGCCCGGTACACCGACATGGGTAGCGCCGGCATGGTCAACATCGGTCAGCTGGGCCGGGAGCGGTACGGCCCGCACGACGTCGTCCTGGTCGGGTACGGCACCCATCACGGCACCGTGACGGCCGGCGACGGCTGGGGCGCGCCGATGCGGGAGATGACGGTCCCGGCCGCCCGCCGCCGTTCGCTGGAGGCGCTGCTGCACTCGTCGGCGCCGGCCCGGTCGCTGTTCGTCTTCCCTCGCGCGGATCGCCCGGACTTCCTGACCCGGCCGTTGAAGCACCGGGCGATCGGCGTGGTCTACCACCCCGAGGCCGAGCAGTCCGGCAACTGGGTCCCCACCATCCTCGGCGACCGCTATGACGCCTTCTGCTGGTTCGACGCCACGACGGCGGTCAGCCCGCTGCAGATGGCCCACATCGACGTCCACGAGCCGGAGACCTACCCGTCCGGCGTCTAGGTCGACCCGGCCGCCCGGCTGTACGCCGGAGCCGTCCCCGCGACCGGCTGCACCACAGCGCCGGGCCGACGCCCGAAATGTCGCGCTGTGGCACAGCCGAGCCGTGACTAGTAGTCGTCGATCTCCAGGCTCACCCGGTGATCACTGGACTTCCAGGCCGGGATGGGCAGATAGGTGATGCCACCGCCCCGCGACCGCACCACGATCGAGGTGGTCCCGCGAGCCGGGATGTAGTGGTCGATTCCGGTCATGAAGGTGATGGCGAAGAACTCGGGAAGCGGTTCGGCCAACTGCGAGGTGCGGTCCAGGCCGGCGTCGAAGGCGAAGACGCCGATCACCCGCTTGGCGCGTGGGGCGGTGGCGCCGTTGAGGATGTTCGTGCCGTTGACGACGAGGCTGTCGCCTTCGGCGCCCCACCACTCCTTCTGCCGCTGGAACGTCAGCGCGGTGTGCTTGTCGCTGGTCTGCACCAGCGCGCCGATGCCCTCGCCGGGGCGGCTCGTCAGCAGGCGCAGGAACGTGTCGGTACGGCGGAACGGCTCGAAGTAGAAGTGGTGCACCGCCTGCCCGGCCCGGACCAGGGCGAACTCGTAGCGGGCTCGCGGGTCGACCGGGATCGGGGCGAACGCGCCGTCGGCTGCCACCGGCCGGACGGCGACCGGTCGGCGGGTGAGACGGTGACCGTTCCGCGGGTCGAGGGGGTAGACCTCGACCGTCGCGCCCTCGACCCCGGCGTTGCTGGGGAAGAGCACGGCCCGGCCGGAGACCTGCGGGTGCCGGTCCGGGATCAGCGCCGTGGTCCGCGGCGACCGGCCGGTGAAGAACCGGTAGAACTCGCGGAACGTCTCCACCGACGAGACCGTCTGGGTGTGCGACTGGTCGGGGAACGAGACGTTGGTGGCGCCGGCGACCGTGCGGGCCGGGTCGCCCTCGCCCCAGATCGCCAGGGTCGGGACCCCACCGGGCTGGGCGGCGGCGGGACGCCCGTCGAGGTTCACGTAGTGCGCGACCTTCGCCGCCCGGGCCGGCGAGCTGTTCAGGTAGCCCTGCATGACGAACGTGCCGAGCGAGTGCGCGAGCAGGTCGACCCGGTCGGCCCCGGTCTCCGCGAGCAGCCGGTCGATGCGAGCGTCCAGACCGGCGTACACCTGGGGCAGGATCGTGGCGATGTTCGGCGAGTCGTACTCGTGGGCCTCGATGATCCGGGCCGGGTACCCGTTGCCGGCGAGGCGTTTCGCCTGCGTGCGGAACTGCATCGCCGAACCGGCGCTGCCGTGCACGAAGACGACGGGACGAAGTGGATTCACCGGGTGCGCGGCGGCCGGGGCACTCAGCCCGGCCGCACCGAGAACGACGCCGGTGAGCAGTGCGAACAGTTTTCGGCGAGCAATCAACACTGACCCTCCCGATAGATGACGGTGGTTATTGCACTCTAGGTGCTGAAACCGCGGCCGTATACGACTTTCGGCCGACCGGCTTCCGCCCCCGGAGAGATGTGGCGCTGCGCCGGCTTGTCGATCATGGAGACATGTCCGGCATGCAGACTGAGATCCCCGCCCTTCCCGTGCTCCTCCCGCTCGCCGCGGTGCTGTTCGTCGTGACCTGGTGGCGGCTGCGCACCGACCTCGGCCGGCTGCTGATCGGCTGGCTGTCCGCCGCGTACGGGCTGGCCGTGCTCGCCGTGACGATGCTGCCCCTGCAGATCGCGACCGGCGACCACGCCAACCGGACCGCCTGGTACGAGAAGGGCAACTGGCTTCCCGTACTGACCATCGACGTAGTGACGTTCGTCGCCAACATCGTGATGTTCCTTCCGCTCGGCGCCCTGCTGGCCGTCACCGATCGCACCCGCACCGCCCGGCAGATCGCCCTCACCGCGCTGGCTTGCAGCGCCGCGATCGAAGTCGTCCAATTCCTGACGAACGTGCTGGTCAGCAGCGGCCGGCAGGCCGACGTGAACGACCTGATCGCCAACACGATCGGTGGTGTGCTCGGGTTCCTGGCGTGGCGTGCGATCTCGGTTAGGCTGGTGTCGGCCACCTGATCCACAAGGGTCCGGAGCACCTCGACTAGCATTTGCTGCGTTCGGCAAGCGGTGAGGCGAGGCTATATGCGGTTTCTCCGGCTCGGGCTGCGCAAGCGGCGCGTCCAGCACGATCCCGCCCTGCAGCAGGAACTGCTCCAGGACGTCCGTCAGCGATTCGGCAACCACGAGACCACCCCCTTCGGCGACCAGGCAGCCGAGATAACCGGCCTGCTCGAAGGCGCCGACGGCGTCATGGTCGCCACCGAGATCCTGCGCGAGTTCGCCGAGGCCGCCCACGCCTCGGTGGTGGTGCAGGCCGCCGAGCTCGGCCTGGTGGCCGACCGGACCAACTACCGCACGCTGTGGAAGAGCGCCGGCAAGCGGCTGCGCTCCCCGCTCTTCGGGCAGCGCCTGCATCCGTACATCCAGGTTTCCGCGGCGGTCACGGCCGTGGGTTCACAGGCCCGCCAGACGGTACGGGTGACCGAACCCGAACCGCTGCTCGCCCACATGTTCGAGGTGCTCGACCTGACGGTGGCCGGGTGGCAGTACGGCCGGGTCCTCGTCGACACCCACGGCGCCGAACTCGCGGCCGGGCTGATCACCGCCGCGACCGAGGTCCGCGCCGAGATGTCCGACCCGCCGCCGCTGCCGCCGCCGGTGCGCGAGCAGATGCGCTCCAACGCGTCCGTCGACGTCCTCGACCCGGCGATCAGCCGGTTCGTCGGGCAGTGGAACCCGGGCAAGCAGATGAGGGAGTCACTTCTGGCCTGACCCTTTTCCTTCACCCGGCGTCCCGGCCGCCGATCTGGCGGGCCGTTGCGGAAGGAAAGGATGCCCCCCTCAATGAATCAGACCACGACACGTGGTGTGCCCCTGCGCGAAGACCGCTGGCAGCCTCAGGACGAGTTGCTGAACAGCGTCATCGACAAGCTCATCGACGACGCGCACCATGGCGCGAAGGACTCCGGCGGCGGCAGCGGCCCGCTGCTGGTCGCCGGCGGCATGATGCTCGCCGTCATCGGCGTGACCATCGGGGCCGGCACCGGCAACCCGATGCTCGCCTTCGGGATCGTGGTGGCGCTCGCCATCGCCGGTTTCGCCTACACCGCGCTGAACGCCGAATCGGTGCACGTCAACAAGCTGTCGGTGCTCGACCCGATCGGCGGCCCCGGCAACCTCCCGGCCGGCTACCTGGTCTACCCCCGGGCCTGGCGGGCCGGCATGCGCGAGTACCTGATGCCGATCACCGACCGCCAGTTCCGGATCGCGGTGAAGCTCTGCCGCGAGCACCCCGGTTCGGTCTCCGACGTGCTCCGCCTGGTCAAGCGGGCCGAGAAGCACGCGTACAACACCCACACCGGCCACGAGATCACCGAGCACGACGTGTTCCGGATCGCGCACCGGTGGACCGCGGAGCACGCCCGCAACTCGCCGACGATGGTCATGCAGGTCGCCGCTCGCTGATGCCGGAAAGGCCGCCTTCTCGATGAGGGCGGCCTTTTCAGTGCGATGACGTCATCCGCCGGTCGTCCGGGAGTCTTCTCGTGAGGCCTGTCCGGTCCAGCAGTTCGAGGAGCGGGACCGCTACCCGGCGGGTGGTACCGAGGGCCTTGCGCGCCTCGCTCAGGGTGAACGGCTGCGGAATTCCCGCCAGGGTTTCCGCAGCTCGTTCCGGGTCCTCCGGTCTGAGGATCACGTTGTCGGCGATCTTGACGACCAGGCCTTCGCGGGCGGCCGCGGCGATCTGCCTCGGCCCCAGCCCGAGCGCGGCGAGATCGTTGGCTTCCGGAGCCACGAAGGGCGGGATCCCTTCGAACGCCCGATTCACCGCCGTCATCAGGACTTCCGGAGCCTTGGTGGTCGCCTCGGCGACTCGTCCGGCGATGATCCGCAGCGGTGGTTTGATCAAGGCGGTGACCAGGTCGCGGTCGGGCAGATCGAGGAGGTGCCGGAGGGCTTCGATCGGAGCGCCCGGTTCGAGGGGGTTCTTCATCTTGTACGAGGAGAGCTCCGCACGCATCTGCTCCCCTTTGGCATCCCAGTAACCAGGATCGGCGTACCAATCACCGGTCACCGGGTCCACGCCGTCCAGCGGAACGCCCATGCCGGTCAGCTCGATGCCGCGGATCAGCCTGCGACGGCCCAGCTCGGCTGCCAGATCCGGAACGCCGGTCATCACGGCCAGCTCGGCCGCTCGCCGGACCGCCGCTCCCCGCCTGGTCAGCGCCGGCGGGGACACGTCGAGAACGGTCACGCCTCCGGCCACGTGATGCCGCCCGGGGTCCCGCAGCAGTGCCCGGTCACCGATCCGCAGCGGCAGCGGGCGGGTCAGCCGCAGCCGTGCCGTGTCGTCGCCGAGGGGCCGCACGGCGACCGCGACGGCCGCCGAGCCGACGTGCAGGGTCAGCGTCGACGGCAACGATTTCGGCTGGTCGCCGTGGATCCGTACATCGATCAGATCGGCATGCCGGAACCGCCTCGGGGTCAGCAGCGCACTGCCCCGGCCGACGGCCTGCCGGTCCACGCCGCGAAGGTTGACGGCGACCCGGGCCACCGCCTCGACACGGTCCGCGGGCTCACCGAGGGTCTGCATGCCACGGATCGTCACCGCCGTACCGCCGAGTTCCAGCTGGTCGCCCTTGCGCAGCACCCCGCCGCCGAGTGTTCCGGTCACCACCGTGCCGGCCCCTTTGACGGTGAACGCCCGATCGACCCAGAGCCGGACGGGGACCGTGGGGTCCGGTTCCGGCAGGCGCGCGGTGAGCCGTTGCAGAGCCGCACGCAGTTCGGGCAGCCCGGCGCCGGTGAGCCCGCTGACAGCGACGGCCTCCACGCCCCTGCCCCCGGCGGCCCCTTCGCCGGCTGCCCGGTTCGCGGCCAGGCCCAGGGAGGTCCGCGCTATCTCGGCGAGGGCCTGTTCGGTGGCCGGGCGCGGGTCGGCCAGGTCGGAACGCGTCACGACCAGCAGCGCGTGCCGGACGTCCAGAGCGTCCAGCGCCGCCAGATGCTCCGCCGACTGCGGCATCCATCCCTCGTCGGCGGCCACCACGATCATCGCGGCGGGCACCGGGCCGATCCCGGCGAGCATGTTCGGCACGAACCGTTCATGCCCGGGCACATCGACGAACGCAACGGTCTCACCGTTGCCGAGCGTGGTCCAGGCGAACCCGAGGTCGATGGTCATCCCACGGCGGCGCTCCTCGGCCCAGCGATCGGGTTCCATCCCGCTCAGCGCCCGGACCAGCGTCGACTTCCCGTGATCGACGTGCCCGGCGGTGGCTACGACGTACACCTCAATCGCCCGCCACCGACCGCACCGCCTCAGCCACCGCGTGGTCCTGATCCGGCGGAACGCAACGCAGGTCGAGCAGCAGCTGCCCCCGCTCGACGCGGCCGACGATCGGCGGATGCCCCTCACGGAGCGGCTGCGCGAACCCGGCGGGCAGCGCCAGCGCCCAGGAGGCCAGCTCCAGCTCGGGCGCTCCTCCCCCACCGACGACGGCGACCGACGCGACCACGTCTCCCGCACCCACGCGACCGTGCAGTTCTTCGGTACGTCTCCGCAGCTCGTCGACGTCGTACCGAAGCGCCTGCCAGGTAGGCGTCACCGGCCCGGCGAGCGTCGCATGAAGTGCCGCCAGAGTCAGCTTGTCCACCCGCAGCGCCCGAGCAAGCGGATGCCGGCGAAGCCGCTCGATCAGCGCGGCGTCCCCGAGCAGCAGCCCCGCCTGCGGCCCGCCGAGAAGCTTGTCCGCACTCGCGACGACCAGATCAGCGCCGTCCCGGAGGACGCTCTCCGCATCAGGTTCATCCGGCAACAGCGGATCAGGCCGCAACAACCCCGACCCGATGTCAGCAACGATCGGCACCCCTAGACCCGCTGCTCCCACTCCCAGCCCCACTGCTCCCGGCCCCGCAGCTCCCGGCCCCGCAGCCCTCAGACCCGCAGCTCCCGGCCCCGCAGCTCCCGGCCCCGCAGCTCCCGGCCCCGCAGCTCCCCCACCCGACATTTCCGAAATTTCGACTGATTTCGTGAAGCCCCTGATCGTGAAGTTCGACGGATGGACCTTCAGGATGAAGCCCGTCTCCGGCCCGACAGCGCTCCGATAGTCGTCGACAGACGTCCGATTAGTGGTGCCGACCTCCCGCAACCGCGCCCCAGTCGACGCGAGGAGATCAGGCAGCCGGAACCCGTCCCCGATCTCCACCATCTCCCCGCGACTGATCACGATCTCGCGCCCGGCAGCGAGTGCCGTAGCAACGAGCACCAAAGCCGCAGCCCCGTTGTTCACGACGTGGACGCCCTGCGCCTCGGGCACCGCAGCGGCCAGAGCGGCCAGAGCGTCCCGCCCTCGCCGAGCCCGTTTCCCGGTGCGCAGGTCGAGCTCGACATCGGTGGTGCCGGCGGCTTCCACGACGGCGTCCACGGCAGCGGCCGACAGCGCGGCCCGTCCGAGATTCGTATGCAGCACGACACCGGTGGCGTTGAGCACCGCCCGCATCCCCAGCGGGAGTCCGGCAACGGCAGCGTCAGCGACCTGACCGGGATCGATCACTCCTTCGCGCGCTTTGCGCTGCGCGTCGGCGACCGCGGCCTTGACGGCGGGTCGCCCCAGTCGCGCGGCGGCGGCTTCGAGGCGAGGATCGGACAACACCACGTCCGTACGAGGAATGAGCCGCCGCGGATCCATACCCATCCCTTCCGGCAGTGCAGTGGCGGAGGCGGACGGGAATCGAACCCGCCTGACCCGGATCCCGGATCACGTCGGTGTTGAAGACCGCGAGGAGCACCAGCAACCTGAACGCCTCCGCCGCCCACCGTATCCGCATCCCCCACAAACCGCCCGCCACCACAGCAACGGAACACAGCCGGCGGCGAGAACCTGTGAAACAGTGCGAAGGTGACGATCCGGCTGACCCAGTACGCCCACGGCGGCGGCTGCGCGTGCAAGATCCCGCCCGGCGAGCTGGAGACGGTGGTCGCCGGTCTGGTGGGCGGCGCGAGACCGCAGGGCCCGGGCGAGCTGCTGGTGGGCCTCGACGACGGCGACGACGCGGCGGTGGTCCGGATCGCGGCGGGCACCGCGGTGGTCGCGACCGCTGACTTCTTCACCCCGGTGGTGGACGACGCGTACGACTGGGGAAGGATCGCCGCCGCGAACGCCCTCTCCGACGTCTACGCCATGGGTGCCACTCCCGTCGTAGCCGTCAACCTGCTGGGCTGGCCCCGGGAGAGACTGCCGATGGAGCTGGCCGCCGAGGTCCTGCGGGGCGGCCTGGACGTGGCCCGCGAGGCCGGCTGTCACGTGGCCGGTGGTCACAGTGTCGACGACCCGGAGCCGAAGTACGGCATGGCGGTCACCGGCGTGGCCGACCCGGATCGGATCATGCGCAATGACGCCGGCCGGCCCGGGACACCGCTGACCTTGACGAAACCGCTGGGCGTCGGCGTGCTGAACAGCCGTCACAAGCAGACCGGCGAGGTGTTCCCGCAGGCGATCGAGGCGATGACCCGGCTGAACCGGGAGGCGTCCGAGGAGGCGCTCAAGGCGGGGGCGGGGTGCGCCACCGACGTGACCGGTTTCGGTCTGCTGGGGCACCTGCACAAGCTGGCGCGGGCGAGCGGGGTGACGGCCCGGATCGACGCGAGCGCGGTCCCCTACCTGGACGGCGCCAGGGAGGCCTTGGGGGACGGCTTCGTCAGCGGCGGTACCCGACGCAACCTGGACTGGGTACGCCCGCATCTCGACCGGGCCGGGATCAGCGAGGACGAGCTGCTCCTGCTGGCCGACGCGCAGACCTCGGGCGGCCTGCTCGTGGCGGGCGAGGTCCCGGGCTACCCGGTGATCGGCGAGCTGCTGCCGGCGAGGGACGGCGTGACGGTGACCGTCAGGCCGTAGGGCCGCGGCCCTGCCATGCCGACAGGGCGGGCAGGACGGCACGCAGGTCCCCGCCGGCGACGCTGACGTGCGCGGCGGCCCGGGCGGCGGGCTGCCCGTTGAACGCCACGGCAAGCCCGGCATCGGCGAAGAGCGGCAGGTCGGACCGGCTGTCCCCGACGGCGGCGCACCGGTTCATCGTGAGGCCGACCCGAGCCGCGACCCGCCGGGCGAAGTCCCGCTTGCCGAACTCGTCGATGTGCTCGGCCACCTCGCCGGTATAGCGGCCGCCGACGATCTCCAGCCGCGGCCCGCAGCTCTCCGCGAACCCGAACCGGTCGCAGAGATACGAACCGACGGCGTCCCAGGCCAGCGTGGTCACGACGGGCAGCAGGTCCCGTTCCCGGCACCACGCGACGGTCTCCGCGATCCCGTCGACGAGCGGCAGCGAGCCGAGGAATCCGCGCACGTCGGCGGGCGTCCACCCGGCCCATCCCCGCGCGTCGATCACCGAGGCTTCCTGGTTGGTGAGCGCCCCGGAGTCGTAGCCGGCCTCGGCCTCCCGGCAGACCGCCCCGTGCCCGAGCCGATCGGCGAGGTGCTGCCCGCTGCTGCCACCGGGGACCAGCGTGCCGTCGACGTCGAAGAACACCGCCCCTCTCATGCGTCCGCCAGCGTGACGGCGAGATGGGCGCGGCCGCCGGCGACCGCGTAGTCCAGCCGGTCCACCACGTCGTCGTGGATCGACAGTCCGACCACCACATCGCCGCGGGCCACCGCTGCGGGTTCGGCGTCCTCCGTGCCGCCCAGCCGCTGCCAGGGCAGCGCCCGCAGCGCGTCCGTCCACGGCATCGCCTCCGCGTCCGGCCCGACCGCACCGAGCGCGGCGAACAGCACCAGTGCCGAGACATCCGGTGTCACATAGGGCTGCTCCACCTGCCGGGCGGCGAGAACCGGGTCGGGAACCCACGCGCCGGGGTCGAGATCCGGACGCCAGCCCGGCGCGGCGACAGCCCGGGCGTGCTCCCGGATGCCCGCCGCGACCGCGCCGCCGACGTAGGGGTGATCGAGCTGGGCCGCGGCCCGCCTCAGGCTGTTCCGCACGACGACATCGGTCCTCCGGTCCAGAGCCGCCATCCGCTCCCGGACGAATCCCACCAGCTCGTCCACCGCGGGCCACTCTCCCCGGCGTCCCGGCCGTCCGCCTTCGATCTCCGCGGCCGAGACCACCCGGGTCGCGGCCAGCACCGCGCGCACCAGGGAGTCGAGGCGCCGGACCGTATCGGCCGGCACGGGGAAGACCAGTTCACCGGCCGGAAAGACGCCGTGGACGGTCCCCGCCTCGTCGACGGCCAGGGCATCGATGCTGAGCACGCCGGCAGCCTACGCGTCGAGAGCCTCGATGACCTGCTTGCGGGTGTGCTGATAGATCACCGAGCTGCGGAACCCGACGATCTCCCGCCGCCCGCTGAACTTGTCCATCACGAAGGCGTGCAGCGCGTCCACACTCGGCACTGCGACCTGCACCATGAAGTCGTCGCCGCCGGTCACCACGAACACGGACACCACTTCGGGCAGGCTCATCGCATAAGCCTTGAAACCTTCGATCACGGTACGGCTCAACGGCCTCACCTGGACGTGCAGGAGGGCCTGGACTCCCCGGTTCAGCGCCGGAAGGCTGATCTCCGCGTGATAGCCGGTGATCACTCCACGGTCGCGGAGGGAGCGCACCCGTTCCAGGCACGTCGACGGGGCGATGCCGGCCGCGCGGGCCAACTCCCGGTTCGTCTGCCGTGCATCGCGCTGCAATAACTCCACGATCACCGAATCAAGTTCGTCCACGACCGGGATTCAACCCCATTTTCTGTACGACGTTCGCCAGCAGTCTTTTCGTACCGTACGAAAATCTATCTTCTCCGGCATGGACCACGAGAACGTCACCGTCACCCGCGGCACCCGATCCACCCTGCCGATCATCGTCGCCGTCCACTCGACCCTCCTCGGCCAGGCGATCGGCGGCTGCCGCATCGCGCACTACCCGCACTGGCGCGACGGCCTCACCGACGCCCTGCGCCTGTCCGCCGCGATGACCGACAAGGCGGCCCTGGCCGGTCTCCCCCACGGCGGCGGCAAGACCGTGGTCGCCCTCCCACCGGGCCGGACCCTCGACGCGGCCGCCCGCCGCGACGTCCTGCACGACGTCGGCGACGTGATCGCCGGGCTCGGCGGCCGGTACGCGACCGGCCCCGACGTCGGCACCGGCCCGGACGACATGGTCGTCATCGCCGAGCGCACCGGTCACGTCTTCTGCCGCCCGGCCGCGGCCGGTGGCAGCGGCGATTCCTCCGAGCACACCGCCACCGGCGTGCTGGCCGCCCTGCGAGCGATCTGCGCCGACCGGTTCGGATCAGCCGTCCTGAGCGGCCGCCGCTTCGCCGTGCTGGGCCTGGGCCGGGTCGGCGCCCACGTGCTGCGGATGCTCGCCGCCGAGCGGGCGATCCTGACCGTGGCGGACGTGGACGAGACCCGGCGGGCCGTCGCCGGCGACGCGACCTGGGTGAGCCCGGAGGAGTGCCTGACCGCGGAGGCCGACGTCCTGGTCCCGTCCGCGCTGGGCGGCCTGCTCACCCCGGCGACGGTCCCGCGGTTGCGCTGCGCCGCCGTCGCCGGTCCGGCGAACAACCAGCTCGACGCCCCGGAGACGGCCGCTCTGCTGCACGAACGCGGCATCCTCTGGGCGCCGGATTTCGTGGTGAGCGCCGGCGGCATCATCCACGCCACCGCGGTCGAACTCCACCACGAGACGACCGAGCAGGCCACGACCCGGATCGCCGGCATCGCGAGCACTCTCACCGGCATCCTGGAGTCGGCCCGGGCCACCGGCACGACTCCCTTGGCGGCGGCCCGGACCGCGGCCCGCCTGCGGCTCGGTTAATGAGGTTCGCCGCCGGCGCGGCGGTGGCAAGCTGCTCGGCATGGACTTCAAAGTGGATCTTCAGGACTACCTGCAGGAAGGGCGCACCGCCCTGGTGTGGAAGCTGGAGGGGCTCTCCGAGTACGACCTGAGGCGCCCTCTAGTGGACAGCGGCACCAACCTGCTCGGCCTGGTCAAGCACGCCGCCGGGGTCGAGTCCGGATACTTCGGCGCCGTCTTCGGCCGCCCGTTCCCGGAGCAACTGCCGTGGATGGAGATGACCGCCGAGCCGAACGCCGACATGTGGGCGACGGCGGACGAGAGCAGGGACGACGTCGTCGCGCTCTACCAGCGGGTCTGGCGACACTCGGACGCCACGATCGAGGCGCTCGACCTGGGCGCCGAGGGCAGCGTGCCGTGGTGGCGCCCGGAGACCCGGACGGTCACGCTGCACCGCATCCTCGTCCACGTGATCGCCGAGACGCACCGGCACGCCGGCCACGCCGACCTGGTCCGCGAGCTCATCGACGGAGCGGCCGGCGTCGGCGCGGAGAACAGCAACCTGCCGGACGAGGACCAGAACTGGTGGGCGGCGTACCGGGCCCGGCTCGAAGCCCTGGCGCAGACCTTCCGGCGCTAGCCGGGAAGCGCCCGCAGGGCGATGTCCACTGTCGCGTGCAGGGCGGCTCGTGACGCGCCCGCCGCGGCGTGGACCGCGTTCCCCTCGCTGACCACCATCACGTAGCGGGCCAGCGCCACCGGATCGACCTCCGGTGGCAGCTCGGTGGCCCGCGACAACCGATCAGCCAGTGCCTTCTCGCCGCCGGCCCGGCTCTGGGCCAGGAAGTCGGCGATGTGCCCGTTGCCGGTTCCGCCGGCGAGACCGCCCTGCACGGAGAGGCACCCGGCGGGGCGGTCCGGGCGGGTCAGCGCGTCGGCGTTGGCCCGCAGGAACGACTCGATGACGGCCCGGGCCGTGGGCTGTTCCAGCGCTTCACGGGCATAGGCCATGTCCGCCTCCGCGTAACGGGCCACCGCCTTGCGGAACAGGTCTTCCTTGTTGCCGAACGCGGCGTACATGCTCGGCTTGTTGATGCCCATCGCCTCGGTGAGGTCGGTCAGCGAGGTCCCCTCGTAACCGTGCCGCCAGAACACCTCGATGGCCCGGTCCAGGGCCGCGTCCGCGTCGAATCCCCGCGGTCTGCCGCGCTCCGCCATGCCAGCCCTCTCCTGAGTGATCCAACTCATTCTAACCGATCGGTACAGAAGTGCTAGCCTATTCAATACCGAACGGTACAGAAATGAGGAGTCATGGGACAGCTCGACGGCAAGACGGCGCTCATCACCGGCGCGACCTCGGGAATCGGCCTCGCGGCAGCGCGGCTGCTGGCCTCCGAGGGCGCCCGCGTGGTGATCACCGGACGGCGGAAGGACGCCCTCGACGAGGCGGTGGCGTCGATCGGTGAGCGGGCCACCGGCGTGCAGGCGGACGTCGCGAACCCGGACGACCTCGATCGGCTCTTCGCGGGCCTGACCGAGCTCGACATCGTCTTCGCCAACGCGGGCGGCGGCGAGTTCGCTGCCCTTCCGGACATCACCTGGGAGCACTACGCGACCACGTTCAACACCAACGTCGGCGGCACGCTGTTCACCGTGCAGAAGGCGCTTCCGCTGCTCAAGCCGGGCGCGTCGGTGATCCTGACCAGCTCGAACATCGACGTGAAGGGCGCGGGCGCGTTCAGTGTCTACGCCGCGACGAAGGCGGCACTGCGCTCCTTCACCCGCAGCTGGGCGGCGGAACTGGTGGGCCGCGGCATCCGGGTCAACAGCATCGCGCCCGGACCGATCGCCACTCCGGGACTGAGCGGTCTCGCCGGGGACCCGGCGTCGGCCGAGCAGTTGCTGAAAGGATTGGCGTCCGGGGTACCGATGCAGCGGCTCGGGCAGCCGGAGGAGATCGCCAACGCGGTCCTCTTCCTGGCTTCCGGCGCCAGCAGCTACATGACGGGCGCCGAGATCTACGTCGACGGCGGCGCAAGCCAGGTCTGAGGGGAACGCTTTCTGATGGGTACGGTCACCGAACTGCTCGCGGCGAATCTCCACGAAGTCTTCGGGAACCGTGACGAGAGGTCACGGCGGGCCGCGATCGAGCGCACCTACACCGAGGACGTGGTCTTCACCGACCCCGAGGGTGAAGCCGTGGGATGGGATGCCCTGGAGGCGAAGGCCCGGGAACTCCTCGACAAGGTTCCGCCGTCGTTCGCCTTCACCGAGCGGGGTGAGCGCTACGCCGATTCCGGCACCGGCGCTCTGGGCTGGGCGTTCGGCCCGGAGAACGCCCCGGTGGCCAGAGGAATCGACATCATCACGGTCCGCGACGGCCGCATCGCCACGCTCCGGACGATGTTCGCCGCCGACTGACGGGAGCGACGCGGGCCGCGCCCGGTCCCCCTCACTGGGACCGGCGCGCGGCCAGTCGTTCACGCTGCGGGCCGACGGTGTACTTCGGGTCCTTCGCCGAGGCGATGCCGCCCTCGAAGATGCCGAAGCGGGTGGCCAGGGAGGCCGCCAGCAGGGAGGCGCCGGACAGGGCGGAGACGACCCGGCTGCGGCGGCCGAGCACGGCGCCGGCGACGCCCAGCGCGGTCAGGGCACGTCCGGCTCGCAGCAGTCTCCCGGGACGGCCCCGGGCATAGGGTTCGCTCAGGATGCCCTTCGTCGTCTCCACCCGATGGGCGCCGTAGAGCTCCATCGCCGCGCCCAGCACCGCCATCCTGCGGGCCGGCGCGGCCTGCGAGACGGGCGCGGCGATCAGGCCGACACCGGCGCCACTGGCCAGGGCGCTTCCGGCGAAGACGAAGGGCAGTTCCGGGTACGCCGCGTGCCAGCTGGGAGTGGCCGTGTCCGCCAGCAGGACCGCCGTATAGGTGGCCAGCGCCGGCGCCGTGACAGCGGCGGCGTACTGGCTCGCGGTGCCGATCGGAGCGGCCACCCGGCGCAGACCGGAGGGCGCGAATTCGGCCGCCGCCGCGGCGCCCGCGAAAGCGCCGAACGCGCTGAGGATCCAGGTGCCCATCGACATCGGCGAGGTCGGTTTCGCCACCCGGAGCATGTGGTGGAAACGGGCGGGCCGGCCCAGGTCGTTGACGAGGAAGTAGGTGCTCGCGACCAGCGCGCCGAGAGCCGTCACCCGGCCGGCCCGGCGCAGGGCGGGCCGGTTCGTCGCGTCGCCGCCCGCCGCGAGCAGCGCCGACCCCGCGGCCAGGCCACCGGTGAACAGGTAGGCGGCGATGTCGTGGCGCCAGACAGCGGGCCGCACGATGGGCCGGCCGTAGTACGACCGGAAATCCGCCTCCGGAACCATTGAGCCTTTTTCGACGTGGCGAGGGCCTCGCTCGCCGGCGCCGGACAACGGCCCGGCGGCCTCAGGCCCGATGCCAGGTTGAAAATCGCTCATTGAGCGGTCCTTCATCGGTCACCTCCCAGGAAGGACACGACCACGGCTGCTGCCATCGCGGCGGCGGCGAACCCGGCCCGTCTCCACATGGCCGGTAGCTCTCTGGTGGTGACGATGGGATCGGGCGGCAGGCCGTACGCCTCGGGCTCGTCCAGAAGCAGGAAGAATGCGCCGTCCCCGCCCACGCCGTCATTCTCGTCGTGCCCGTAGAGGCGCGCCCCGTCGACCTGCTGGACCCGTTCCTCGGCGCGTTCGCGCAGTTCGTCGAGGACACCGTATTGAATGGACTGAGTGGGGCAGGCCTGCGCGCACGCCGGGGTGAGGCCGTCGCCGATCCGGTCGTAACACATCGTGCACTTCCAGGCCCGGCCGTCGTCCTTGCGCTGGTCGATGACCCCGTAGGGGCAGGCCGGAATGCAATAGCCGCAGCCGTTGCAGATGTCCTCCTGCACCACGACGGTGCCGAATTCCGTCCGGAACAACGAGCCGGTCGGGCAGACGTCGAGACAGCCCGCATGGGTGCAGTGCTTGCACACGTCGGACATCATCAGCCAGCGGAAGTCCGGGCTCTCCGCCTCCCTGAAGATGTCCACCGCGGGCTGCTCGATGAAGGCGACGTGCCGCCACGAATTCGCGCTCAGCCCGCCGGTGTTGTCGTAGGAATGGCCGAGCAGGTCGAAACCGTCGTCGGGAACCGCATTCCACTCCTTGCAGGCCACCTCGCACGCCTTGCAGCCGATGCAGACGCTGGTGTCGGTGAAGAAGCCCATCCGCGGCGGCGCCTCGGTGTAACCCGCGTCGGGCGCCGGGTCGAGCGGGCCGTAGAGGCTATTGGTTCCCATACGCCCGCCTCCGGTACTCGGCCACGTAGTCGATCAGCGCCGGGCCGGTGGGGCGGCGGCCGGGCTGGATGTCGCAGGTGCCGACCTTGCTCTCCTGGATGAGCACGTTCGGGTCGAGGACGATGCCGATCAGGTCGTTCGCGGAGTCGCCGGTGACGACGCCCTGGCCGCCCCAGTGGTACGGCAGCCAGATCTGGTGGATGACCCGGCCGTCGATCCGCAGCGGGCGCAGCCGGTCGGTGACCATCACCCGGGCCTCGATCGCCGCTCGGGTGGTGACGATGTGCGCCCAGCCGAGGTGGTCAAGGCCGCGTTCCGCCGCCAGTTGCGGGGAGACCTCGACGAACATCTCCGGCTGCAGCTCCGACAGGTACGGCAGTTGCCGGCTCATGCCGCCGGCGGTGTGGTGCTCGGTGAGGCGGCTCGTGGTGAAGACGTACGGGAATGTCCCGGACAGCGGGTTCACCGGATTGTCGGCACGGTCGTAGACCTTCCGCGTCGGATTCGCCTGCTGCCCGTAGAGCGGATTGGACAGCGGCGACTCGGCCGGCTCGTAGTGCGCCGGCATCGGGCCGTCGACCAGGCCGCTCGGCGCATAGAGCCAGCCCTTGCCGTCGCCCTGCATGATGAACGCGTCGTCGCCGGCGATCGCGTCCACACCGCTGGCGCCGTCGGGTGGCCGATAGTCCGGCGGTTTCCGTCTTTCGAAGTCAGGTACGTCGTACCCGGTCCATTCCTTCTTCTCGAAATCCCACCAGACGTATTTCTTCCGCTCCGACCAGGGACGGCCGTCCGGATCCGCCGAGGCCCGGTTGTAGAGCGTGCGGCGGTCGGCGGGCCAGGCCCAGCCCCATTCCCGTGCCACCCAGTCCTGCTCGTGGCCGGGCTTGCGGCGGGCGGCCTGGTTGACACCGCCGGAGAACACGCCGGAGTAGATCCAGCAGCCGCAGGCGGTCGATCCGTCGTCCTTGAGGTCGACGAATCCGGAGACGAGCGATCTATCGGATGTCCGATAGCCGTTGATCTCGCGCAGCACGTCCTCGCCGCTCGGCTCGTCACCGTGGACGACATAGTCCCAGTTCAGCTTGAGCAGACCTTGGTCACGCTGTTTGTCAGAACCGGCGATCTTGGAACGGATGATGCGACCCAGGTGATAGAAGAACCACAGCTCGGAACGGCAGTCACCCGGCGGGTCCACGGCCTTCTCGCGCCACTGCAGCATCCGCTGGGTCTGCGTGAACGTGCCCTCCTTCTCCGCGTGCGAGGCGGCCGGCATGAAGAAGACCTCGGTGCGGCACTCCTCCGTGACGATCTCCCCGGTGGCGATCTCCGGCCCGTCCTTCCAGAACGTCGCACTCTCGATCATGAAGAGGTCGCGGACGACGAGCCAGTCGAGGTTCGCCATGCCGAGGCGCTGCGCCTTGCCGTGCGCCGATCCGACGGCCGGATTCTGGCCGAGCAGGAAGTACCCCTTGATCTTCCCGTCGATCATGTCGAGGACCTGCTGATATGTCCCGTGGTCGCCGGTCAGCCGCGGCAGCCAGCCGAAACCCCAGTCGTTCTCCCTGGTCGCGGCGTCGCCCCAGTAGGCCTTGAGCAGGCTGACCGCGTAGGCCTCGGCGTTGGCCCAGAACCCCTTCTGCTCGGGATGCCGGATCTCGTCGACCCATTGCCGGAACGTCTCGTGCTGCGTGTGGTGCGGCATCGGCAGGTAGCCGGGAAGCAGGTTGAACAGCGTCGGGATGTCGGTGGAACCCTGGATGCTGGCGTGCCCGCGCAGCGCCATCACACCGCCGCCGGGCCGTCCCATGTTGCCGAGCAGCAGCTGGATGATCGCGCCGGTCCGGATGTACTGCACGCCGACGCTGTGCTGCGTCCAGCCCACGGAGTAGACCAAGGCGGTGGTGCGCTCGCGTCCCGAGTTCGCCGTCCAGGCCTCACAGACCTCCAAGAACTGCTTCTCCGGTACGCCGCAGAGCCGCTCGACGACCGCCGGCGTATAACGAGCGTAGTGCCGCTTCAGGATCTGGTAGACACACCGCGGATCTTGGAGCGTCGGATCCCGTGGCACGTCGGCGGGGATCGGCGGACCGTGCGACTCCTGTTCCAGCCCCGACGCGGTCTCCCGGTCGGCGTGTGCCTCGCCCTCCTCCTGGCCCATGTGCTTCTGACCGGCGTACTGCCAGCTGGACTGGTCGTAGACCTTCAGCTCGGGATCGAAACCGGAGAACAGGCCGTCGAGATCCTCGGTGTCCTGGAACTCGTCGTTCACGATCATGGACGCGTTGGTGTACGCGACCACGTACTCCCGGAAGTCCTTCTCGTTGCTGAGGATGTAGTTGACCACCCCGCCCAGGAACGCGATGTCGGCGCCCGCCCGCACCGGCACGTAGCTGTGCGCGAGCGCGCTGGTCCGGGTGAACCGCGGATCCACGTGGATGATCTTCGCGCCGCGATTCTTGGCCTCGACGACGTACTGGAAACCCACCGGGTGGGCCTCAGCCATGTTCGAGCCCTGGATCACGATGCAGTCAGCGTTCGCCAGATCCTGGAGGAATCCGGTGGCCCCGCCACGGCCGAAGCTGGTTCCCAGACCGGGAACGGTGGCGGAGTGTCAAATGCGCGCCTGGTTCTCGATCTGGATGGCGCCCAACGCCGTGAACAGCTTCTTGATCAGGTAGTTCTCTTCGTTGTCGAGCGTCGCCCCGCCGAGGCTCGAGATGCCGAGCGTGCGGTTGAGCGGCCGCCCCTCGTCGTCCCGATCCTCCCAGGTCGCCTCCCGGGCGGCGATCACCCGGTCGGCGATCATGTCCATGGCGGTGTCGAGGTCGAGCTCTTCCCAGTCTTTGCCGTAGGGCCGGCGGTAGAGGACCTTCTGGACGCGCCGATCGCTGGTGACCAGGCTCTTGCTGGCCGAACCCTTCGGGCACAGCCGGCCCTTCGAGATCGGGCTGTCCGGGTCGCCCTCGATCTGGACGACCTTCTCGTCCTTGACGAAGATGCGCTGGCCACAACCGACCGCACAGTAGGGGCAGACGGACCTGGCCACCCGGTCGGCCGTCTCGGTGCGCGCGGTCAGCTCCTTCGACCTGCCCGACTGCGCGGCGGCGCCCCGGCCCAGCGGGTCGGTGCCGGTGAGTTGCCGATAGACCGGCCACCCCTCGATCCACGTCCGCACACCCATGAGATCGACCCTAACCCCGGACCGATCCCACCGCACGGCGACGGCGACGCCCGGCCCTCAATCCGACTTCGTCTCCAACTGAGCGATCTCATCGTTGAGCGCGATCAGCGCACTCTGCTTGGCCCCGATACCGGAGAACTGGCGGTATTCGTCCGCTTCCGCCCGTCGCATCCGGCAGGTCACTCCCACCCCGCGCTCTCCGGTGAGCCCCGGGCCACTGGTGCCGTTGCACTCATTACGGGCGAGGCTCTCACGATCTGCGAACTCTGCTTCGATCGCTTGGAGCTGAGCGGTGAGCGCCGTTCGATCGGCTCGGAGTTGATCGAGCTTCGTCGCCTCCGGGGCCTGCGCCACCGGCGTCTGTGGCCGCATCTGGTACCAGAGGAGACCTCCCGCCGAGAAGACCATCGCTACCGCGACGGCGACGCTGGTGGCAGGGCCGGCGACGCCGGCTGTCGCACGTCCGGAGAAGCCCGCGCTCGGACGGAATGAGAACTGGCGGTCTCGCTCACGCCGCACCGCGGCCTGTCGCGGATCCCGCAGCGCCCGACGCATCCGCAACGCCGCGATCAGCAGACCCAGGGCGCACACCAGCTTGGTCGCCTTACCCGGCAGGCTGGACAGTTCAGCCAGCCATTCCGCCCGGTACTGATCACGGTCTTCCTCGGGAAGCAACGCGACAGCGCGGTCGAGAACCCGCTCGGCCAACCAGGGGGAGCATTCGTGAATCTCCTGCACCAGATACGGGATCAGGACCAAGGTAGCCATGCCGGTGCTGACGGCGACAACCCATCCGAGACTCACGTGACGACCTCGCCGCGGACGACACCCCAAGCGGGAAGGACCGGCCGCTCGGCGAGGACGGCCTCGGCCCGCTGGCGCCCCTTGACGGTGAGCCGATAGAAGCAACGCGCCGGGCGCTGCTCGACGGCCGGGTCGATGTCCTCCCACTCCCGTTCCAGCCAGCCGGCCTGCTGCAGACGGACAAGGATCGGGTACACACTGCCCGTCGGAAGACCCGTCGCCTTGGCGATCCGAAGTCCGAAATGCTCGGCATCAGGGTCCTGCAGGACGGCCAGCACCGCCCGGCTGGCAAGGCTCATGCGCGGTTCAGCGCTCATGTCAGGAACCATAGCGACCCCCTATATAGATTTCTACATAGCCACCCGTGCGGGTCGACGTCCGAGAATGTCACGGTTCGGCTACTTATCCCTCTGGGCAGTGACCCGGTTGAAGTCGCCGGCCGCCGGCCACCATGATCTAGCGCATGACGGCGCTCGCGGGTTTGCACGACATCGACTGGTCCTCGCTGGAACAGGGCTCGGCCGTACCCCGCCTGCTCGCCCGTCTCGCCG
This sequence comes from Actinoplanes sp. OR16, assembly GCF_004001265.1. Taxonomy (GTDB): domain Bacteria; phylum Actinomycetota; class Actinomycetes; order Mycobacteriales; family Micromonosporaceae; genus Actinoplanes. The sequence continues at coordinate 9,088,464 of NZ_AP019371.1, forward strand.
ACGGCGACTCGTCCGCGCTGCGCGACCTCTACCGTCTCGCCCCGGACGGCGAAGACGTCCGGCCGTGGGTGGTGTGGGCTCTGCCGTTCCTGCTGGACCTGGTCACCGACCAGGCACGGCCCCTGCGCGGGGACACGCTGCGGCTCGTCGGTGATCTCGCGGGCGCGGACCGCACCTGGCAGATGGCCGGGCGCACCCTGACCGCCAAGAGAACGCTCGCCCAATGGCCCGCTCTGCAGGACCTGCTCATCGACGAGGACACGTCGGTGCGGGAGGCTGCGGCGTACACCATCCGCGCGGTCTATCGGCTGATCAGCAATCCGACCGGGGACCTGTGGGACCGCTTCGCCGAGGAGCCGGACGCCGATGTGCGCCTCACGCTGCTGCGCACCAGCGTGATCACCGGCGCGGTCGGTGGCGGCTACGAGCTGACCAAGGTGTGGCTGGCCTCGGTGGCGGACACCGACGACGATCTCCGCGTCCGCATCAGCGCCCTCACCGAGCTGATGGCGCTCTACAACCCGCCGCCGTTCGACGTGGCCCGGGCCCGGGAGACGCTGCTCGCCGCATATCGCGACGGCCTGAACCGCGAGCCGGAACCGGTCGTCGACATGGCCGCCCCACTGCTGGCCGGCGCGCGGATGGCGACCCGGCAGTGGACGCCCGGCTACCACCAGGTGGTCAGTGCCATCCGCGCCACCTATCGCGACGACATCACCGCACATCTCGATCTGCTGCACGAGATGCTGGCGATGGACGCGTGGGACGCCAAGCAGGACGCCCTGTACGAGGCGCGCACGCTGGTACAACGCCTGCGCGGACCGTACGGCCCTCTCGTCGCCCGTGCCTCCGAACTGCTCTTCGACAAGGACGCGCAGATCCGGGCCGCGTCGCTGCGACTGCTGCAGGGCATCGGCGAGGTGGCCCGCCCATCCACCGACGCCGTGTGGGCGACCATCTCCGGCGCGAAACCGTTCATCCACCAGGGCGCGCTGATCCCCGCCGTGGAGATGCTCGCCGGCCTCCGCGACGACCGCGTCCTGCCCATCCTCGAACGTCTTCTCGACGACGCACCGGACACGCGCGACCTGCACCAATGCATCGCCGGCTTCGGCGTCCGGGCGCGCGGGCTGGGCCGCACGCTCCGCCGCCGGCTCCGAGGGCTCCGCCCCGATCTGTACGCCGAACGCTGGCGCTTCGACGCCCACCGCGCGGGTCTCCTCGAAGCCCTGGTCTCGGTGGCACCGTCCGAAGCCGCCGACCACCTCCTCCACGAGCCCCTGGACCTGACCGGCCTCGACCGTCTCACCCGCACCGGCCGCGCCTCACTGTCCCGCGCCGCCGAGATCCGCACCCTCCTCACCGGCGACGACCCGGCCCTGTCACTGGCCGCCGCCCGCGCCATCTGGTTCGTAGCAGGCGACGCCGACGACGCCGCCACCGTCTACGACCAGTACCTCGACTCCCCCGCCCACGCCGTGACCGCCATCGACGGCCTGGCCGAACTGAACTCCCGTGCCACCGCCCGAGCCCCCCGCCTGTCCCGCATGCTGAAGGGCCGCTCCCCCGCCGCCGTGAAGGTAGCCGCGGCCCGAGCCCTCTGGCGCATCACCGGCAACCCGAGCAGCGCCCGCCAGCTGGGCCCGATCTGGAACGACGACCAACGCCTCCGCCCCCGCATCGCCGCCCTGTGGGTGGAAACCGGCATGGGCACCTACGCCAGGCGTTACGTCCAGGCAGAACTATCGATCGCCCCACGACACAACCTGACCAAGATCGGCCTAGGCCCCGCCGAAGTCTCCGACGACGAACTCCTCTTGACGGACTGCCGCCGCCTCCTGACCGAAAAACCCCGCTGGTCGATCTGACCCCTTCTCAGTGAGTGTTCGAGAGCGCTGTCAATCCGGGCGCGGTGAACGCTCGGCGGGCGGCAGACGGCGCTCGGCGGGCGACGCTCGGCAGGCGGGCGGGCGGGCGGCGGACGGCGGGCCTCGGCGGACGGCGGATCGGCGGGTCGGCGGGTCGGCGGGTCGGCGGGTCGGCGGGTCGGCGGGGCGACGGGGCGACGGGGCGACGGGGCGACGGATCGGCGGGGCGACGGGGCGACGGGACGACGGGGCGACGGATCGGCAGGGAGCGGACGGCGGACGGCGCTCGACGGGACGACGGGACGACGGATCGGCGGGGCTCGGCAGGCGGCAGGCGGCGGACGGCGCTCGACGGGGCGACGGGGCGGCGGGGCGACGGGGCGACGGGGCGACGGATCGGCAGGCAGCGGACGGCGGACGGCGCGCGACGGGACGACGGGACGACGGATTTGATCGCGGCCCAGCGGATCAGTGCCTCGGATACTGCGGGATCGCGTTCGCAGTCGCGGGCCAGCCGGCGGTGCGCGGTCAGCCAGGCAAGGCCTGCTCTCGACCACCCACCGCTTCGGATGCACGACGAATCCGCGCCGGCCGGCCGGCTTGCGGACGATCTCGACGGTGGTGTCCAGCGTTGCGCCGGCCCCATCCACCAGCCGGCCGGAGAAGCACTGATCAGCGAACACGTGCCGGATCGGCGTAGACAGACAGCTGCTGAGCAGGGTCGTCTTGGCGCCGTCGCGGTCCTGGCAGGCCGCCGACATCACGCAGAGCACGACCAGCAGCCCGAGGGTGCCGGTGACGATGAACCGTTTGCGGCCGCTGATCTCCTTCCCGGCGTCGTAGCCACGGCTGTCGTTGCCCACGGTGCCGGCGGCCTTGACCGATTGTGAGTCCAGGACACCGCCCGACGGGTCGGCTTCACGGCCCTCGGCCAGGCGCAACTGCTCGCGCAACCCTTCCAGGATGCATTCGGCGAGCAACCACTGCGGACCACGCACAAGTTCGCATCGACGATCGCTCGGTATAGAAGGTCGGGGATCCGCCCGGGCGCCTTGATCAGGGGAGCATCGGCTCCACGACCTCCCCCTTGCTCAGCGGTCAGATCAGACGGATACCGACTTCGCGCTCCACCAGACCAGCTTCGAAGCAGCCACCGTCCGCCCTGGAACACGCCGTGCGACTTCACCCTCGAACACTCACTCAGAGAAGCCATTCGCGACGCCGGCTGCACGATTGGCAGTGCCGGCCAGGACAGCCCAGTTCAGAGCAGCCCCAGTCCCGGACAACGGCAGTCCGGCAACCGTCGCCCAGGCAGCATTTCGGACCAAGACGGCAGCCGCCCACCTCGGCAGTGTCGGGTCAAGGCGGCCGCCGTGCGGGACGGTGCCATTTCCGCACTTTCCGGTAGGGACTAGCGCGAGCAAATGAGTATGGCGCCTGAATATCGACGGACCGGCGAATCGAATGCTCGCCGCTCCATATCGTCTGTATTGGTGTCATCCGGCCCGGCACCGCCCGGACCGGCACTTCAGAACCCGGCATCAACCCTTCCGGTGACTCACTCACGGTCTCAGCGATATCCGTTGCCGCCGCAGTCGCACCCGGCGCGGCCACGGCGTCATCCACCTCTGCCGCCGCACAGTGCGGCACGTCCGCCGCACCGCCCGGCGCGGCCACGGCTCTGACCAGTGGTTCTGCCGCGCGACCGCACATTGACACCGCACGACCCGGGGCCGACGCCGCACGGTCAGGCACGACCTCGGTTCCGGCCGGCGGGGCCTCGGCGCTGACAGTGGTGGCCGCCGCCCGGCCGGACTTCTCACTCAGATGGCGCAGCCGCCGGGCGTGGCGCTGCGCCAGACCCCAGGCGCGATGCCTCTCATGAGCGCGGCGGAACTCGTCGGCCTCCGGTGAATGGTTTCGGCGCAGCGTCCGGTCCCGCAAATGGTTCGTCGGGAACAATGCGAGCTGCGTCATTCCCCAATTATCACCGGCACCGACATGATCGGCGATGACTTATGCCCGAAATTCAGATCGGGAAAAGGTCGGCCGAATACTTGTTGATCCGCCCGGCCGCACTCATCCGGAATTACAATCTTGGAGAATTGTGGGGAGCGCGGAATGGACCACGGCGCTGGCGCAGCGGGCGGTCGTCCTCGTCGTCGAAGTAGCTGATCTCGACGTCCGGCAGCTGGTTCTGGAGTTCGTAGGCCAGCTCCAGACCGGTACGTCGCCAGCGTTCCTCCGCGTCCGGGCTGCTGAACTCGAAATCGGTCAGAGCGGTGCTGATGAACTCGTCGTTCCAGGCGTTCAGGCGTGCGATCAGATCCTCGCTGACGCCCAGGGACGCGAGATCCACCTGACCCATGTGGTCGGGATCGCTGTCCCAGACCGGATCCTCACCCACATGCTCGGCCATGACCCGCAGCGCGACCGGCCGATACGGTTCCTCCACATGGCGATCTTGGCACCCGTGGATCGCCGGCGGTCAAGGGCCTGCGTTGCACCGATCGCCGGTGGTCGCGCAGCGGCCCGGCGTTGCAGGCGTGGCCGCGTGGTTCCCACGGGACGGTGGTGGTGCGGTGGGGTTGCGGCTTTCATCCCGTACGAGAAAAGGATCAGCTCTGTTGGTAATTGACCGCTGCGAAACCGCATGGCGCGTGAAGGTGCAGGTAATAGGCGCCCTCTCCGTCGTCGATGTCGGCGCCGCCGATCAAGCCGAGGTAGTGCATGGCCTGGCCGCAACCGGGGCAGTCGGGGTGGTCGGCGTCCTGGATCCAGTCGGGATGGCCGCCCAGGGTGGAGCCGCCGGAGTTCCAAGCGCTGACCGAAAACGGACTTTCCCTGGCTCGGCCGACCACGGCACGCAGCGTCCTCGGGTCTTCTGGGCCCAGGTTCTTCGGCAGATAGTCCGGCGGTGTGTTGCCGGGCCACCACGTCGTGCCGCCGTCCGGAGTGACCTGGCTGAACAGGGTCTCGTAGCAGGCGCAGAGGTAGCAGGTCTCGATCACCAGACGGCCCTGCCAGCCGGTGTGCGGCAGCGTCTCGGCAGTCAGATCGGCTGCCACCCACAGCGGCGTCGCGCACCAGGGACAGGTCTTCGCGCTCGGAACGCCCTCCTCCAGGTGCAGTTCAAAAGCGGTCTCCGCGCACAACTCACGCCGCGTGCCGTCGGGATCGATCGTCCAGCCGCCCTCGCGCGTGTAGGCGAGCGGCTGGTAGTAGAGCTCATCCGCGCCTGGTGGCGGTTGTGTCGACCAGCGGCGAATCGCCTGCTCGGCCAGAGGATGACCACTGTGGGCGAGGATGAGCAGCAGGTGGTTGAGGCGCAGACGCTCCTGGCCGGCGTCGACCTCGGCGACGACCCGCTCGATCGTCGCGGCGCCGGCCGCGCGGTAGAGCTTCGCGGGCCAGACCACGCCGAGGTCGAGCATGAGGCCGTGATGGGGCGCCAGCCGCGCCGGATCGCTGTCCGCGATCTCGCCCAGCTCCTCGGCGTCGTCATCCTCGGCAGCCTGTCTGACCAGGTCCTCAATCATGGGGCTGATGGTAGGGCGGGGGTACGACGTTATCTCCGCCACGACGGGTGGGTGCGGCAAGCCGCTGCCGGGCCGGGCCGGATCGTGATCGTCACCGAAGCCAGCCACCGACGACGGCTGGTCCGCACTACCGCGCTTCCCGCTGGAAGTGCAGGATGATCTGGCTGGGCACTCCGTCCCACGCGGCGCCGGCCGCCGCCGGGACGATCTCCCGCAGCGTCCACGGCCACGCGTCCCAGGGTCCGGTCTCGATCTCCGCGGGCATCTCGCCGGTGGCCTCGCCGGACATCCGGGGCTCGTCGCAGCGCAGCAGTCGCAGACCCAGCGGCAGGGCGGCGCCGAGGTAGTCGCCGGCCCGGTGCCGGTGCACCGGGAGCAGCCCCGGTTCGCCCTCGGCCGTCCGGATCCGCGGCACCGATCCGAGGGCCACCAGCTCGTGGTGCACATCGGTGATCACAAGATGCCCGCCGGGCCGCAGCACCCGGGCGAACTCGCGGAACGCCGGCCCGACGTCGGGCAGGTGACTGAGCGCCAGCGCGCACACGAGCACGTCGGCGTGGTCGTCCGGAATCGGCATCTCGTGCAGGTCACCCAGCCGGAAGTCGCCCTCCGGCACGCGCGCGCGGGCATGAGCGAGCATCGCCGCCGAGCTGTCGACACCGATGACGCGATGACCCCGGCCGGCTAGATGAGCGGCGTACCGGCCGGTTCCGCACGCCGCGTCCACGGCGATCCCGGAACCGATGGCGTCGAGGATCCCGTGCACGATCGGTTCCTCGACGCCGAAGAGCCCGTTCGGCGCCCGATCGTAGGTGGCCGACCACTTCTCGTATCCGTCGACCGCGCTGACCTGCACCGTTGTGATCCCACCCGGCTGCAGCGCCGGGTCGTCGAGAAGCCGGCGGATCTCAGCGATGCGCGCTTCGCAGAAGTCCTTGTCGTACCCGCCTGCGAAGGCGCGCAGCAGGGCCACGCCTTCCAGCCCGAGCGTGTAGGCGAGCGGATGCTGATATGCCGCCATGCGACTCCACCGCCTCAGATCGTGGAGAACCAGAGGTCATCGGCGGAGAAAGGCGCCCGCAGCTGATCATCATCGCCGACGAGGACCGGGTCGGCGAAGGACGGCACCAGCACCACACCGATGCGATGGTCCGCTGCGCGTTCGACAACGCGCGGCTCACTCGCCGCCAGGACCGCGAGGGGACGGCTCACCGAGACGATGCCGACGCGCGCCGCCTCACCGAGCAGGCTGATCCACTCCTCGCCGGCATCGGCGTCCCAGTCCAACCGGATCGGGAGTCCGTCCACCAGGGACTCCGCCACGGCGAGGGCCACCTCGCCGGTCCAGTCCGGGCGGGGCGGGTTCGCGGTGAGAGCTTTCGTGAAGTCGATCAAGAGGCACCTCCGGGAGCACCGTGAACAGCACCGCGCTCGTTACGGTAGACGTTGATGTAGTGGGTCAGCTCGCCGGTTCGGCCCAGAACTCGGACCGGGCCGTTCACGACGTACACCTTCGCCTTGTCGCCGTCCCACAGACGATGGGTGTCGGCAAACGCCGCAGCGTCCAGAACGGCCTTCTCCGCGTGGACCCCGCTCAGGAAGACGCTCTTCCTCGGCGGTGCCGTTCCCGGCAGGTGACGGAGCATCGCGAGGTCGCTCACCGTGTAGGTTCCGTTGGTCAGCCGCCCGTGCCTGTCCCGGCGGATCGGCGGCGGCGCGAACGACGCATCGGGTTTCTCCGGGGGCTTCGGCGGCTTCCCCGGCCCGCCGAGCGCGGCCTTGGCGATGCGGCCGGCCCGGGACATCAGCCTGTCGAAGATTCCGGTGAGGTCGTCGAGCATCGATCGCAGCCTGCGAAGGCTGTTCAAGAGATACCTGATGAACCGCTGGATCTCGGCGGCCCACCTCGCCACGAGCGTGCTCACCTGGCCGGCCACCAGCGGCGTAGCGATGCCGAGGGTGAGCCCTTCGGTCGCGAGCCACTGCGGCAGCCGGACCGCGAGGGTGGCGACGAAGTTGGCGATCAGATCGCGGACGATCTCGCGGACGGCCGCGACGAGCAGGCCAGCGCCCTCGACCGCCGAGGCGATCCCGCCGGCTGCCGCGGCGATGCCGTCCAGAACCGCCAGGTGCTCGCCGGCGTGGATCCGGTAGGCGTCGCCCGCGTCACCAGCCCATCCGGCCGTCCCGGAGGCGAGCCGGCCGGCGTACTCGTGGTGGGTCGCCTCCATGAACGTGGCTACGTTGTGCCAGGTAGCGGCATGGGCGGCTACCTGGTCGGCATCTCCCGCCAGATGATCCAGCGCATCACGCAACGGCTGGACGTGCTCCATCAGCCACGCGACGCCCCAGCTCGCGACGCTGCCGAGCGGGTCGATCGCCACGGACAGCGCTTCCAGGGAGACGCCCGCGCCACCGAGGACGCCGTCCACCCAGCTCTGATTCCGGATGGCGTCGGCGAGCTGGTGGGCGTCCTCGACCGGGCCGAGGCCGGTGATACCGGTCGTCGACTCGTGCGCGACAGCGACCAATGAGCCGGTCACGGCAATGACACCCCCCATTCCTTGTACGGGGATGTACACGCGCGTAGCGCGTCGCGTTCGGCTCAGCCGCCCAGTAGGTCGATGCGATTGGTCCAGATGCCGCCTGACCAGCCGTCGGGGATCTGGTTCAGGTCGGCCGGGGAGTCGAAGCCCGCGGAGAAGTCACCTCCGTCGGCGGTCAGGATGACGCGGCTGCCGGCTTCGGCCATGCGCTCGGTGAAACGGTTCGGCCAGCCCCACAGATAGCGTCCGTACCGGGCCGGCAAGTGCAATTGAATGTTGCGGCAATCGTTCGGGACGTGCCCTGTCCAACCGGTCGCCTCGTACCGGATCAGGCATTTCTTCATCAGCGCCTTCGACGTCGCCCGCACGTCCGGCAACCGGGCGCGGAATGCGTCGACGGCGGCGTCCTCGCCGTAGACGGTGAGCCTCCCCCGTTGCGGCAGCGCAAGGAGCAGCGCGGCGAGGGCTTCCCCGTCGGCGGCGTCACCGTTCTTCAGGTGGATGAGCAGTTCCCGGTCGGGGAACTCGCCGAGCACTTCGGCGGCGGTGGGCATCAGCCCGACGCCTTTGCCGCGGAACGGGTGAGTGGCGCCGCCGTCGGCCGTATACCCGTATCCGACATCGAGTTTCCGCAGCTCGTCCATGGTGTGCTCGCCGACCGTCCCGGTGCCGTCGGTGCGGCATTCCAGAGTGGCGTCGTGAAAGACGGCGAGCTGCTGGTCGCGCGTCAGCTTCACATCGAACTCGACGACGTCGGCGCCGGCCTGGAAAGCGGCCCGCATCGATGCGATCGTGTTCTCCAGATAGGGGTGCTCAGGCGCGTGAATCACCTGCGCCGTGCACGTGTCGATCTGAACCCGCGCGACGTCGAACGTCTGCGCCAGCCCGCGATGCGCCATCAGAAAAGGCTCGTCCGCACTGGTCACGAGCGTGGAGTTGTTCCCCAGCCAGAGCCCGCCCACGACGACGACCAGCACCACGAGCGGAATCCGCAACCGCCTAGCGATCTTCGGCATCCGGACATCCTGCCAGCCCGTCCGACTCCGCACCGCTGCGCTACTCCGGCCCCAACTGTTCGGCGAGGGTGGCGAGGCCGTTTCTGATCGTTGTGCCGTAGTTGTCGTCGCCTAGTTCGGGCATGCCTTCCCGGGCCTTGTTCAGGTGCTCGCGGGCTCGGTCGAGGTCGCCCAGGCGGCGGTAGCAATCGGACACGCTGAGGTGCAGGGACGGGTAGAGGCCGCCGACCGAGAGCGGCACCCCCGCCTGCGCGAGCACCTCGTCGCCGCGGATGCGGTCGGCCGCTGCCAGGGCGATCAGGTCCCAGCGCAACTCCTCACCGACGTCGTCCTGCGTGTCGGCCATGACGTGGGCGAGCAGGCAGACGTGGAACGGATCGCCCTGCTCACCGCCGATGTCCTGCCAGATCCCGGCGAACAGGGCGCGGGCGTCGTCGCGCCGGCGCTGACCGTGATTGATCTCGACGGCCTGTCCGATGCGGGCGAGGATCGGATCGTCGTACGTCACTTCGTTGACGTTAGACGAATGACGTGGCGTAAACGCGCACGTTCTGGCGCGTCTTGTCGTAGAAGGCGTCGCGCTCGTGCCGGAGCCCGATCTTCTCGGCGACCCGCCGGGACGGAACATTCGACGGCGCGATGATCGCGATCAGACGGCGGACGGCGAGGACGTCGCGGGCGTGGTCGCGGCAGGCGGCGGCCGCCTCGGTCGCGTAGCCACGGCCCTGCTGGTCCGCCCGTACGTGGTAGCCGATCTCGATCTCGGTCGTGCCCTCGATCTCCTGCACGGTGAGCCCGCAGTCGCCGAGGAACTCGCCGGTCGCCCTGGAGCGGATCACCCACAGGCCGTGACCTGCGCGTTCATAGAGATCTTGATTCCAGGTGATCCAGTTCTCGGCCTCGTAACGGGTCTTCGGCCGCGGGTAGTGCCGCATCACCCCAGGGTCGCCGAGCAGCGCGGCCAGGTCGTCGAGATCGTCGATCGTCATCGCGGAGAACATCAGGCGGGCGGTGCGCGCGGGCAATTCCATGTGGTCCATCTTGGCTTGCCGGTTGCGATCATTTTCGGTACGGGGGAAAGCCGCCGTGCCGGGACCGCGCAGGGAAGGCGGGCCCCTCCCCTGCGCGCGACCGGTGGATCAGCCGGCCCAGGTGAACGTCCGCGCCGTTGCGGTCGTGGCCGTCAGCGCCGCCGGGAATCTGCTGTTCACGGCAGCCCGCTCGGCGCTGTTCGGATTGGCGTTCGTGCAGCTCACGGGCGCACTGCTGCCGGACATCAGGTCGGCACAGAGACCGGTGCGCCGGTCCGGGAGGCCGAGGATGTGACCGAACTCGTGCGCGGCGATGCGCGCCTGGAAGTAGCCCTGGTTGACGGCCTGCCGGCCCATATACCAGTAGCCGTTGCCGAGCGACGAACTGTAGGTGCGCGGCCAGCCGTTGTCGGCATAGACGCGGATGTTCGGGGTGCGGCCGCTCGGCACCGGCTCGAGGCGTACGTTCGTGACGCTGTTGTTCCAGATCTGAGCGCCCTGCGCGACGACGGCCTTGAATTCCTGGGCCTGACTGGCGTCGTAGTAGAGCACTCGGGGCGCGGCCGAGGCGGGCGCGGTGGTGACCGCTTGGACGCCGGCGACGGCGAGGACGGCGAAGACGGCCGCCGCGAGTCTGCGGAACAGCATGGCTTCCTCCGGGGATAGGGAACGGGTGCCCCTATTCAATGACCCCCATCAATGGTTTGCGCCATACTGAAATGCCCCTATCACCGGTCACCGAGGATCGTCGTGGCGGTACTGGATCCCGCTCAGGGAGCCGCTCTCCATCGCCACCCAGACCTGGTCGCCGGTGACGCAGAGACCGTGCGGCTCTTTTCCGGACAGGTCATGGATCTCGATGTCGCCTCCGGTGGTGACGCGGGCCAATTGGTGAGTGCCCCACAGAGTGGCCCAGCAGGAACCGTCGGGGGCGGTGGCCACGGCGTGCGGGCGGGAGGCGCGGTCCGGTAGCGGGAAATGGTGAACCGTGCCGTCGGCGTCGACCCGGCCGACGGCACCACCCGCGATGTCGGCGTACCAGATTCCCGGCGCGACCCCGACCGGCGCCGACCCTTCCGGCAACGCGATGATCTCGACTTTCCCGTCGCGGATCCTCGCCAGCGCGCCGGCCCCGTTCAGAGCGGCCCACGGCGTGCCGTCGTGGTCGAGAGCGATCATCGCCGGGCGGGACTCCGGAATCGGTAGTTCGTACCAGGAAATGGTCTCTTGAAAGAGCCGGCCGATCTTGTTGATGCCGGGGGCGGTGAACCAGACGTCGTCGTCGCCGGCCGCGATGCCATAGGGCGCCGAGCCGTCGGGAAGCTCGAATTCGACATGGGCGCCGGTGGGGTCACGCCGCACGAGGCGACCGTCGGAGCGGGTGTACCAGATGGTGTCGCCGGCGATGCTCAGCAGCATCGGCTGTCCGCTTCGGATCGGTTCGTGATGCAGATCCGGCGTGACGCGCGCCAGACCCGGTGGCGTCAGAACGGTGAGCCAGATGTCGCCGGCGGCGTCCGCGGCCACGGCGTAGGGAGCCCAGCCATCGAGTGCGATATCCATGCCACTAACACTACACATGTAGCATTAGCTTATGGAACCTCAATCCCGGCCCGGTGGCCGGACTGCCCGGAATCGGTCACTCGTGCTCGAAGCCGTCGCGTCGCTGCTCCTGGAGCAGGGGTATGACGGCTTGACAGTCGACGCCGTCGCCGAGCGGTCGGGGGTGCACCGGACCACTGTCTATCGGCGGTGGCGTGACGTCGGCGGGCTGCTCGCGGACAGTTTCGACGCCGCACGGGAGGATGGATGGGAGCCGCCGGACACCGGATCGCTGACCGGGGATCTCGTGGAGATCAATCGGCAGGTGGTGGCGGCGTTCGGGGAGCCGTTTTCGGTCACGCGGGCGCTGATCGCTGCGTCGTTCCGGTCGGTGGCCGCCGAGCGGGCGCTGCGAGAGTTCTGGGAGGACCGTTTCGAGCGGTGCGGGGTCGTGGTGTCCAGGGCCTTCGCGAGGGGCGAGATCGCGGCCGGCGTCGACGCGCGGACGGCGATCGTCTCGGCATGCGCGCCGGTGTTCTACGAACTGGCGCTGATGAGAGGGCCGGCGTCGCAGGACATGGCCGAGCGATATGCCCGCTTGGCGGCCTCCGCTCTGCGCGCGTAACCCGCCATTCAGTCCTCTGTGGAATTGTTGAGGGCATGGTCAAACTCGGTGTCAGTCTGCCCCAGTTCGCGCATTTCACCCCGGGTAAGGACGTCGTCGCGGCCGCCCGGGCCATGGAGGAGATCGGCTTCGACAGCCTGTGGGTGTTCGAGCGGGTGCTCGTCCCGGAGGATCAGAGCGGGTCGCACGGTCTCTACAACGTGCCGGGGCTGCCCTGGCCGGAGCGGTACCGCGGCGTCGCCGACGCCCTGGTCACGCTCGCGACAGCGGCGGCGGTGACGTCGCGGATCGAGCTCGGCACCGGTGTGCTCGTGGTCCCGCTGCATCTGCCGCTACGGCTCGCCCGCGAGCTGGCCACCCTCGACGCGGCCAGTGGCGGCCGGGTCATCGCCGGGCTCGGCGCGGGCTGGTCGCCGGACGAGTTCGCGGCGGGCGGCGCGGTTCCGCTGTCCGAGCGAGGCAAGGCGCTCGACGACTTCCTGGACATCGCGGCCGAGGTGTGGGGTCCGAATCCGGTCAGCTTCAAGACCCGGCGTTTCGAGGCCGACACCGTGGACGTCGGCCCGAAGCCGGTCCGCAGGATCCCGATCCTGCTGGGCGCCGGCAACGAGCGGGCGCTGCGGCGGGTGGCGAAGCGCGCGGACGGCTGGGTGGCCAGTGGGGTCACTCCCGACCAGGTGAAGGCGTCGCTGGCCGGGCTGCGGGCGACGGCGGAGGAGATCGGGCGCGATCCCGGCACGATCAGTTGCACCGTACAGATCGGCACTCTTGATCTGACGGAGTCGACGGCGGTGCCGCGTCCGCCCTATGCCGGGAACGTGTCGCAGCTGGCCGAGGACGTGGCGGCGCTGGCGGAGGCCGGTGCGGACCAGGTCTACATCACGCTGCCGGCGGCGGTGGAGAGCGTCGGCGAGCTGATCGACCGGGCGTCCGAGCTGCACGACAGGGTGCGCGCGGCCGGCGTCTGATTCTGATCAGGGGGTAGTGCTGGCAACACCCCCGATTCTCCATCGCGCGCTACTGCGGGCGGCCCGCCGCTCCGGTTTGCTCGAAGGCATGAGGACAACCTTTCTCGCCGTACGGCGGGCCGTCGCCGCAGCAGTGCTCACCGTTCCTTTCCTGGCGTCCCCGGCCGCGGCCGCGACGCAGTTCGCCCTGCCGGAGCTCACCGGATCATTCGCTGCCGGCCGTGACGTCGTGCACCTCGTCGACTCCGCGCGCGGCGACCCGTGGGCGCCGGGGAATCCGCGCGAGCCGATGGTGTCGATGTTCTATCCGACCGCTGATCAGCGAGGTCGTGCCTCGCCCTACCTCACCGTCACCGAAGCGCGGTTGTTCCTCCATGCCCAGCGGGTCGACGGGATCGTGGACGCGATGGCCTTCAGCGGCGCCCGGACCACCGCGGTGACCGCCGCGCGGCCGAGGCACGGCCGGTTCCCGATGGTGGTGCTGCCGCCCGGCCTCGCTGACCATCGGGCCGCGGACATCTCGTTCCTGATCGACCGGCTCACCGCGAGCAGACCGGCGTGGCGGCACGCCTGCCACGTCGACCGGAGACGGATCGGCGTCGCCGGTCACTCGATCGGCGGGAACGCCGCTGCCACGACCACGGCGTCCGATCGCAGGGTGCGGGCCGGGGTGCCGGACGCCGGATCGCCGCTCCCGGGGACGCGAACCGCGCCGGTCGCCCGGGCTCACGTGCCGGCGTTCTTCGACCAGCACCTGCGCGGTGTCCCGCAGCGGCTGCCGGACGGCCGGCCACGGACTATCCCGAGGTCGTCTTCCAGGAGAGCTGGTGATCCTTGACGACGTGGGCCCGCAGGGCGGCCGCCAGCTCGGTCATGCGGTGGACGGTCGGCTCGTCGGCGTCGCGGACTTCGATCTCCTCGTTGTGGTTGAAGACCTCGTCGTCGTTGAAGAAGAACGGGATCGGGCGGCCGGACGGGTGGCCGGTCCAGCAGTCGATCGGCGGGCACGGGATGTCGCGCGTGCCGGAGGGCAACTCGGCTTCGATGGTGGACCTGGTGGTGAAGTCGGGCTGGGCGGCTACCAGGACGGCCCATTCGTCGGCCCGGATCACCGGGTTGCCGTCGCCTCGGGTGATCAGGTGCTTGCGCAGCGGCGACCTCGCCCGATTGCGGTCGGTGACCGTCTCGCCGTCGAGCTCGTAGACCTCGGCGTCGTCGCCGATCACCCAGGCGTCGAGGTCCGATGCCAGCTCGATCATCCGGCGTTTGAAGAGCGGGCTGGGACGCTTGGCGCTGAGCCGGCCGTCGTGGAAGAGCAGATAGTGGTCGTTGTCGGACCAGTAGACGTAACAGAAGTCGGGGCGGCGCGGTGCATCCGGCGGGACGTACAGGTCGGGCTGCCGGCGGACCAGGGCGTCGACCTCGGCGCCGAGGATCGGGAAGCGTTCGCTCTCGTATGACACGAACGCCCTGGTGATGTGGAGCTCGTAGGCCATCGTCGGATCATGGCAGGCCGTGTCCGGCGAGCACGAGTGGGGAGGTGTGCTGATGCTCAAGGGGCATCGCACTGGCTCGCGGCAGACGCCGCGCGTAGGTTGTCGGCGTGTCTGCGACTGATCGTCTCGCCGAGTACCTGCGAGGGTTGAGCCGGTCCGCGTCGGCGGAACTACTCGCCACCCGGGTGGTCACGGAGCCGGCGCCGGCGACGACGGAGGAGCTGGCGGAGCTGCTGCTACGACCGGAATCGATCGTGGCCGGGCTGGAGGGCTGCACCCTGCCCGAACTGCAGCTGGCGGAAGTGGTGGCGGCGCTCGGTGACGGGTGGTCACGTGATCGGCTGGCCGGATTGCTCTGCGTCCCGGCCGAGGACCCGGACGTGGCGGAGGTGCTGTCCTCGCTGTCGGCGAAGGGCCTGGTCTGGCCGGGCGGCGGGGCTCATCTGCGGGTGATGTGGCCGCATCCGTTCGGGCTGGGTGGCCGGGCAGAGGATCTGCTGGCGCAACTGAGCGTCACGCAGGTGCGGATGATCGCGGAGCGGATCGGGGCGCCTCTCACCGGGCGGTCCAAGCAGTCGTTGATCAGTGATGTCGCGGAGTGGCTCGCGGTGCCGCAGAACGTCCGGGGTCTGGTGGTGCGGGCGCCGGCCGATGTGCGGGATTCGCTGTGCGAGTCGGCGGAGACGGTGATCGCGCCGTCGTCGTGGCGGCGGATTCCGGCGCCGAGGTGGGCCGCCGAGCGAGGGCTCGTCATTCCGAGCGGCTGGAACGGCGGGCAGATGCCGGCTGAAGTGGCGCTCGCTCTGCGGCACATCCCGTTCTCGCCGAGGCCGCCGTCCGCCGCCGGCGCCGGGCTCGGCGCTGACGCCGTCGAGCGGGAGGCTTCGGCCGCCGCGACCGATGTTCTGACTCTGATGAGGGCGGCTTTCGACGTCTTCGGGCGGACGCCGGTGGCGGTTCTGGCGAACGGCGGCATCGGGGTGAAGGAGTTACGGCGAGTCGCCAAGGCGATCGGGCGAGGTGAGGATGCCGCACGGTTCGCGCTGGAGGTCGCGGCGGCCGGCGGACTGGTCTCGTCGTCGCCGGACGGGTTGACGCTGTCCGCCGATTTCGACTCCTTCGCCGCGTTGGAGCCCGCGGCGCAACTGGTCTCCCTCGTCTCGACGTGGATCTCGATGCCCGCTTGTCCCCTGGCCGACGGCGCTGCGGTGCTCGATTGGGATCGGCGTTCGGCGACCGTTCTCCCCGTCATGCGGCCCGCTGTTCTGCGCCTTGGCCCGTGCTCGCTCCCGGACGCTGCTCTGCTGGTCGCGTGGCATGCGCCGGTGGCGGCGGACCGGGCCGAGGAGGATCGGGAACGGTTCGTCGCCGGGATCTGGGAGGAGGCTCATCTGCTCGGCCTGATGGCGCACGGCAGCGTGTCGGAGCTCGGGCGGCTGCTGGCCGGCGGGGACCGGGCGGCGCTGCACGAGAAGGCCATGGCCATGGTGCCGCCGGCGTCGTCGCGGGTGGTTCTGCAGAACGACCTGACCGCCGTGGTGACCGGCACGCCCACGGCTCCGCTGCTGGCCCTGCTGGATTCGCTCGCCGATCCGGAATCCCGCGGTGGCGCCTGGACGTGGCGTTTCTCGCGGTCGAGTGTGCGGCGGGCTTTCGACGAGGGAGCCGATGCCGATTCGCTGACGGCGCGCCTCGCCGAGGTCGCCGATCAGGTGCCACAGGGCCTCGAATATCTGATCAAGGACGTGGGCCGCCAGCACGGGCGGGTTCAGGTCCGGTCCGTCGGGTGCGTGCTGTGCAGCTCCGACCCGATCCTGCTCGACGAGATCGTGGCTTCGCGCGCTCTTGCCGGCCTCGCCCTGGTGCGTCTCGCGCCCACCGTCGTCGCCAGCGCCAAGCCTCCGGCCGAGACTCTGGCCGCGCTGCGTGCTTCCGGTTACGCCCCTTCTTCCGTACGAGGGGAGGCTCCCGCTGTCACCGTGTCCCGCCAGGCGCCGCCGCCGATCCACCCGGAACTGCTCGGATCAGCCGACCGGTAGGCACAGGTCGTCGACTTTCGTCTCCTGACGGCCGGTACGCGTGAACGTGCCGTTCGCATGCTGATAGGTGTAGGTCAGCTTGAGGTCGGGGCACGCCGGGACGCCGCCTTCGCTGACGCCGTAGGCAACGACGGTGACCGTTTCGCCGTCGACGGCCATCGACCTGTACCACGGCAGGTCCGTCGGGCCGACGTCCTCGAGCAGGACGGCTATCCGCTCGACGCCGTCGAAGATCTCGACGGTGCTGGGGATGTAGGAGGTGCTCGCCTCGCAGGTGCGGGCGATCAACGTGTCGGTGACGCCGTCGCCGGTGGCGTCCTTGCGGAGGACGTCCTGGATCTCGGCTTTCTGGCCCTCGTTCGGGCAGTCGGCCAGGGAGGTGAGCCAGGTGGACGGCTCGGCGGGGTCGCCGGCCGGCTGCTTCTTCGGCAGCGTGGCGGTCTTCGCCGGGGCTGTGCCGGTCGTCGGGGATATGTCGGTCGCCGGAGCTGTGCCGGTCGGCGGGGCTGTGGCCGTCGGCGGGACGGCGGTCGGCTCCGTGGGGGTGGACACCGTCGAGGTCTCCGGCGCGGTGGTGGTTTCCGGGCTCGGTTCGGCCGGGTCGGAGCAGGCCACGCAGGTCAGCGCGACTGTCATCAGCAGAGCGGTTCTCATGAGCACGGTCTACTCCTCCGACGACTCGTTCGCCTGCGTCCGTGACCGACGGTAGAAGGTCGCCGATGACGCCGCCTCATCCGTTGCTGCCGAAAAGCGCGTTTCGCCGCGGGGCTGCCTCGCCGCGCTCACGGGAGCCACTCGGTGTCGCATGTCGCGGTCACTGCCAGGTGGACGTGCCGGTTCGAGCATCCACCGGGTGCGTAGGCGAACCTGCTGCCGCGCATGCCTCCCGACCGGGTGGCGGGCAGGATCCGGGCCTGGTGGCGGGCAGGATCCCGGCCGGGTGGCGGGCAGGATCCGGGCCGGGTGGCGGGCAAGATCCCGGCCGGGTGGCGGGCAGGATCCTGGCCTACCGGACGCCGTCGCTGAACGTGCCCGGCGAGCCCGGCACGCTGGGCCCGTCCGCGTCGTTCACGACGGCGAACTCACGGTTGTCTTCGGTCATACGCTGATGATGCCCGTCGTCCTTCCGTACGACGAACGGCTTGCTGTTCGCGGCTAACGTCGTTTCATGGCTTCCGTTTCCTATGGGCGCGCCGTCGCGCTCGCGGCTTTGCAGGCGGTTCTCAGCAGCACCTGGATCGCGGCCCGGGAATTGTCGCCGGCCCGGCGGAGGCTGGCCCGAGCGGGCACGGTCGCGGCCGTCACGGCGGTCGGCTGGGTGCTCGACCCGAAGGACTCCGGCGACGACGATGCGGACCGCGAAGTCGAACTCGTCGTGGGTGCCACACCGTTCGCCGTGGCCGACGGCGCGCCGCCGCCCCCGCCCTTCGACAAGCGCAAGGCAGCACTGGCAGCCGGTGCGATCGGCATCTCCGTGGCAGCAGTCGTCGGCCGCCGCCACCTGGAGAGGCGCTGGCTCGCGAGACTGACCCGAAACGGTCACCGCCACCCGACCCGAGCCCTGGCCGCACGCATGGCGGCCCTGGAGTTCGCAGCCCAGCTGGCATTGCAGCTCAACGACGTGCGCAAGGAGCGCGCCCGGCAGGTCAGCGGATCGAATCCCGGCTGAGGCCGCGACGTGCCGAGGTGGCGCTGACCCCGGGCGGTCACCCCACGCGAGGCGGCACTAGGGGACGATCACCGCTCGGCCCTGTAGTCCGCCCTTGTGCATGCGCTCATAGACGGCCGGGCCCTCGGCGAGCGGGAAGGTGCTGATCTTCGGGCGGACCAGGCCTCGGGCTCCGAGGTTGAGGACCTCGGCCAGCTCCGGGCGGGAACCCCAATAGGTGGTCTGGATGCTCACCTCGTAGGGCACCGAGAAGAAGGAGAGCGGGAGCGTTCCGCCGCCGATCCCCACGATGGTCAGGTCGCCCATGCTGCGGGTGGCGGCGGCGCCCAGGGCCAGGGTCGCGTCGACGCCGACGAAGTCGAGGACCACGTCGGCGCCGTGGCCGCCCGTTGCCTGCCGGATCTGCTTGGCCGCCTCGGGACCGGAGCGGACCATCTGGTCGGCGCCGCATTCCTCGGCCAGTTGCAGTGCTTCGTCGCGATTGTCGACGGCGATCACCCGGGTGGCGGTGGTCGCCTTGAGGATCTGCACGCCGACGTGGCCGAGGCCGCCGACGCCGATGACCACCGCGGTGCTGCCGGGCGCCAGTTTGGCCCACGATCGGCGAACCGCGTGATAGGGAGTGAGACCCGCATCGGTGAGCGGCGCCGCCCGTACCGGATCCAATCCCTCCGGAAGCGGCAGCAGTTGACGTGCCTGCGGAACGAGCATGAATTCCGCCATTCCACCGTCGAGGCCCAGGCCACCGCCGCCACCGGGAACGGGAGCGCCCGCGATGTTCTCGCAGTACGTCTCCATCCCCAGCTGACAACGGTCACAGGTGCCACATCCCCACGGGCCGTAGACGGCGACGGCCTGCCCGACTTCGAGGCCGGAGACGCCCTCGCCGAGCTCATGCACCCAACCGGCATTCTCGTGGCCGAGCGTGAACGGCGGCCCCCATGCCAGCGGCGAACTCTCGTCGAAGTCGTGCAGCAGGTGCAGGTCCGAGTGGCACGCCCCCGCGCCGCCGACCTTGATGACGACCTGGCCGGGACCGGGCCGAGGCGTGTCGACCTCCACGATCTCCGGATCCGACTTCCACTTCAGCAGCCGCATGGCGCGCATGTCCGCTCCCTCTCCCGGTTACAGCGGGTCACCCACCAGCCTCCCCGCCGCCTCCCGGAATCGCAGGGCGACCGCCAAACTCAGACCTTTCGCAACGAGCCCGGGTTTCAGAAGGGCGGGGCGCCGTTCTCGATGTCGGCGGCTGAACGGATGCGGCGTGGGAGGCGTTTCTCGGCGGGCCAGCGTGCGTCGATGACGGCTGCGGCGGTCCTGCACGAGGGGCAGGCGGCGGGCCGTTCGGGGATCCACGGGTACGGCGAGGCGACTATGTCGTCGCCGGTGAGGCCGCACAAGGTGGAGTTGACGAAGCCGTACGCATGGTGGGGTTCGGGCTCGGGCATTTCGGCTCGTTCCCAGCGTCGCGAGGGAGGCTCGTAGGTCCACGGGCCGATCCCCTCCTCGGTCACCGCGTAGCAGTGGGCACACACCCGCAGGCCCTCACCGGCGGACCGCACGGGGTGGCCGCACACCTCGCATCGCACGCCTCGGTCCACTGAGGAAGTATGACTCTTGAGCTGAGGGTCGTACGAGGAAAGCTCGCTCGTCGTGGTGGCCGCCCACCGGAAGCCGCCCCGGACTTCCGGCGGACGACCCGAACGCGTCGCCCAGCCACGGTTGCTCCCCGTACGCGCTACTCGGGCTCTGCGCCCCTCCCCCGGGAAACCCGCGGAAGATCGGTACGCCGGCCTCCTCCTGAAGCGACCCCGGCACAGGCACGATCACCGGCGGCCGCGACGGAGCGGCGCGCCGGCGAACGTTGGGGATGAGCCTGAGCCGGGGTCGAGACCTCGATGGGAGCGATCCCGGTCGATGCCCAGAGTATTGAACCGCGTGACGGCCGTGTCAATAACTTCCGGAAACATAACGGTAATCCGGCGCATGAGTGGTGCAGCTCAAGCTTTCGACGTACGAAATGAAGATCGATAAATAAGAGGGGTGGTCCCGAAACTTCCGAGCGTCTGATCTAGGACGGTTGACCGCTTTCGACGGCGGGCGGGTGCATGGTGAGGCGAGCACGGCAATCCTCGCGGGAAGGCCTCAACCGTGATCAAACTGCTGGTCGCCACCCTGACTCTGCTCACCACCGTGCCGGTGACCAAGCCGGCGCCCGACATCGACGCCGTCGGGACGTGGAACGAGCTGGCCGTCGACGCGGTACGCCTCAATCGCTCGACCGACGCCGACGCCGCGCGTCTCTACGCGATGGTCAACGTGGCGGTCTTCGACGCGGTCAACGGGATCACCCGGCAGCGGACGCCGGCGCTGATCCCGGCAACCGGTCCGCGGCACGCCGACCAGCAGGCGGCGGCCGTCTCCGCGGCTCATGCCGTGCTGACCGGACTCGACCCGGCGCGGGCCGGCGACTACGACACCCAGCTCGCCGCCGACCTGCGACAACTCGGCAAGGGCAAGGAAGCCGGCGCGGCGTGGGGCGCCACCGTCGGCGGACAGGTCGTCGCAGCCCGGGCCGCCGACGGCTCCACACCCGTCGAGTCACAGCCCGCCGGGACCGGACCCGGGGTCTTCCGCGCGGCGTGGTCCGGCGTGCAGTACCGCACCGTCACACCGTTCGCCGTGAAGAATCCGGCCGCGTACGTGCCAGGACCGCCCCCTGCTCTGACCAGCACCGCCTACGCGACCGCGTTCGCCGAGGTCGCGACCCTGGGCGACGCCGCACAGCCGGCGCCGGACCTGCTCGCGACCTACCAGTTCTGGTCCCTGCCGGCCGGTACCGGCCAGCCGCCCGGCGAGTGGCTGCGGATCGCCCTGGAGGTGGCCTCGGAACGTCACCTGCCACTGCCCGAAGAAGCCCGGCTGACCGCCCTGCTGACGATGGCTCTCGCGGACGTCACCGTCGCCACGGTGAGCACCAAGTACACCTACCGGCATTGGCGGCCCACCACCGCGATCCGCGAAGCCGACACCGACGGCAACCCGGCCACCACTGCTGATCCGGCGTGGACCGCCCGGGCCGGGAGCGTGGGCGGGACGCCGGAATACGTGTCGGGGCACAGTTCCTACAGCGGGGCGGGCGCTGCCGTGCTGGCCCTCTTCTTCCACCGGGATCGGATCTCGTTCACGCATGCCACGGATACGGCTCCCGGTGGGGTGCCGCGGACCTATGCGAGCTTCTCCGATGCGGCCGGTGAGGCGGGAATGTCGCGGATCTATGGTGGGCAGCATTTCCCGTTCAGCAATGAGGCCGGGCTTGAGCTGGGACGAACGGTGGGGGCCGCGGTGGTCGCCACGAGTCTGCGGTTCTGTCCCGCACCGAGCGATGGATCTCCGTCATGATCGATCGTTGGGCGACGGTGTGAGGACATCGGCAGGCTGGCCGCGTTCGTGGAACCTCGCCTGACAGTTCGCCGCTCCTCTGCGTCGATTCAGATGGCGAGGCGAGGAGTGGGACGTGTCGGGGCTTCATGCGGCGAGCCCGGCCGGCGAGGAACGCCGGCGGGCCGACTGGTCGTGTTGTTGTTCGCGATCGCGAGCTGGATCCTGCCCGCGATCAATGACCGGGTGTCGGTCGATGACCCCATCCGTGCCGGAGATGTCATTCAGGTCGGTCCGGATGTGCGGTTCGTGCCGGTCACCGGAGCGAATCTGGTGAGCGGCCTGCGGCAGGGACAACCGGATGTGGCCGGATATCCGCGCCGCGATCGAGCGGACCGGCTGGGGCAACCCGGTCCATCTGTGGCAGCCGCGTGACGCGTGTCTCTGGGTCTATGTGCTCGGTGTGGCCTACGGCCTCTGGGCGTTGTTCGGCCAGATCAACGCGGCGATCCGGGCGTCGCCCTGTCCGGCAACAGTGCGCTGCTCGGTATCCACCAGAAGGTGTTCGGTCAGGCTTTCCAGGTGGCCTGGGGCGCGGGTCTGACCGCGCCGCTGTTCGAGGAGCTGGGCAAGGGCGCGGGCGTGCTACTGCTGCTGTTCCTGGCTCCCCGCGTGGTCCGGACCGCCTACGACCGGTTCATCCTCGGCGCGTTCGTGGCCTGGGCTTCGAGATCCTCGAGGACATCTCCTACGGCTACAACTCGGCGAACGAGCAGTTCGGCAGCGACCAGCTGGGTACGAGCCTGAGCACCGTGGGCATGCGACTGGCGACCGGCTTCTCGTCGCACATCCTCTACTCGGCGCTGGTCGGGGCCGGCATCGTCTATCTCGTCGGCACGGTGGCGCAGCGCGCGGCGGCAACGGTTCGCTGCTGTTCCCGCTGTTGATCGGGGAGATCCTGATCAGCCTGGCCGTGGTGATCTGGCTGTTCCATTACACCGTCCGGCCGGAACGCGAGGCGATGCGCACGGTGATGGCGTTCGAGGCCGAACAGGGTGTGATCACCGCCGAAGGGCCCGGCTCGGGCGCCCCTGACCACCGCAGCGACGGCGACGGCGGCTCGGAAGGGATGTGAACCGGGCCGAGAGCGGGTGGCTCTCGGCCCGGGGAGGATCGGAGGCTCCGGTCAGCTGCGGGAGCGGGGAAGGCAGCACTTCTTGTACTTGTTGCCGGAGCCGCACCAGCAGGACGCGTTGCGCTCCGGGGGCCAGGCGAGGTGGTCGGCGCCGGGGCGGTTGGCGTAGCCGGACAGCGTTTCGGGGGCGGCCGGGTCGCGGTCGGCGCCGGCGTACGCGGTCAGGCTCTTGACCGAAGACGGCAGGACGGACAGGTCGGCTCGGCCGGTGGCGGCGAGGCGGACCAGTTCGCGTTCGAGGCGGGCTCGGTGCTCGTCCCAGTCGGCACCGAACGACGACGTCACGGCCGGCCACTGCTTGATCAGCTGATCGAATTCGGGCTGGGGCCAGAAGAGCAGGTCGCCGGCGGGTGCGGCGGCGGCGCGGGCGGAGGCGTTGGAGAGCCGGGTTTCGAGGCGCTCGGCGAGGTTGTCGTGCGCGTCGTGCTGCAGGCCGAGGGCGTGGCGGACGCGGTGGCGCTGCTGGAGCAGGAAGAACAGCAGGCCGGCCTCGTCGGCGGTGGTCGGCTCGGTGGCGTTGCCACGATCGGTCAGGGCCTGCTGGACGGCGTCGGAGAGCCACTCCTCGGCCTCACGCAGGCGACCGCCGACGGCGAGGGCGGCGCTCACCGAGGCGGCGGCGTCGGAGTGCTGCAGCAGGGCGGGGCGCAGCGGCTCGATCTCGGCGGTGGCCTCGTCGGCGCGACCGATACGGAACAGGATCCGGGCCCGGACGGCGCGGGTGGTGACGGACTGGGCGTCGTCACGTTTGCCCAGGGCTTCCAGGGCGCTGTCGACGTATCGCAGGGCGGCGTCGAGCTTGGAGCGGCTCTCCGCGATCTCGGCGGCGAGGGTGAGCGCGGCGCCGGCATCGGCCGGGTCGGCCAGACGTCCGTCGGCAGCGGCCTTCGCCAGGTCGGCGGCGACGCCGAGCGGGTCGGCGGCACCGAGGGCGGTCTGCCGGATCTCTTCGAGGTCTGCGCTGGTCAGATCAGTTTTCAACGGCACAGGCTCACCGTACTGCTCCGTACGGTTCCATGACTGTTGATCTGGGTCTCACTTCGCCTGGCCAATGCCGTTCATCGATGGTAAAAACTTTGTAACAACCCAGTGGGAGCGCTCCCAGGAGGATTGCATGATACGAAGAGCCGCCCTTTTCCTGACGGCTGTCCTGGCCGCGATCGGGGCCATGACCAGCCCGGCAGCAGCAGCTCCTCCGGCCGCGTCCACCGTCGCCGCCGGCTACGCGCACACGTGCGCGGTCCGGGCCGACGCCTCGCTGTGGTGCTGGGGCGCCAACGCCAGCGGCCAGCTCGGCATCGGTTCCACCACCAGCAGCACCACCCCGGTCCGCGTCGGCACCGCCTCCTGGAGCAGCCTCGACGCCGGCACGAGCTACACCTGCGGCATCCGCACCGACGGCACCCTGTGGTGCTGGGGCAGCAACACCCGCGGCCAGCTCGGCATCGGCAGCACCGCCCGCAGCACCTCCCCCGCCCAGGTCGGCACCGCTACGAGCTGGGCGAACGTCAGTGCCGGGGATGCGCACACCTGCGCGACGCGTACCGACGGCACGCTCTGGTGCTGGGGCTTCAACCGGCTCGGGCAGCTCGGCGCCGACCCGTCGGCGATCTACACCGCGACCACGCCGGTTCAGGTCGGCACGGCCACCGACTGGGCGAGCGTCACGGCCGGATTCGCGCACAGCTGCGGCCTTCGCACCACCGGCACGCTCTGGTGCTGGGGCGACAACGGCGACGGGCAGCTCGGCCTCGGCCGGCTCACGCCCTCGATCAGTCCGGCGCAGGTCGGCACCGCGACCGACTGGACCGGGGTGACCGCCGGGTACGCGTTCAACTGCGGCGTCCGGGCCGACGGCAGCCTCTGGTGCTGGGGCGACAACGGATACGGGCAGCTCGGGGCGGGCACCACGTTCCAGACGGCGCCGGCGCGCGTCGGAACCGGAACCACGTGGGCGGCTGTCGACGCGAGCTTCAACACGGTGTGCTCCACCCGTACCGATCAATCGCTGTGGTGCTGGGGGAACAACGCCACCGGGCAGCTCGGTGACGGCACGACGAACCACCGGACCGCACCGGCCCAGGTCGGCAGCGTCACGAGCTGGACCGGCGACGTCCGGACCGGCTATCACAGCTGCGGCGTCCGGACCGGCGGCGGCCTCTGGTGCTGGGGCGGCAACGCGAACGGCCAGCTGGGCGACGGAACCTACACCCAGCGCACGGCGCCCCTCCAGGTCACCCTCTGATCTCACACCCTGGGGATGATCCGGCAGCCATCGATCGGCTGCTCTGATTGACGGATGACGACGACCGCCACCCTCGTGTTCCTGGCGGTCGTCGGCGCCCGCTTCCTGGTGCCTCTGCTGATCCCGCGCTATCCGCTGCCGGCCATCATCGCCGCGCTGATCCTGGACGCCGTCGACCAGACCGTCTTCCAGGCGTTCGGCTTCGACCCGCCCGGATACCAGGGTTACGACAAGGCGATGGACGTGTATTACCTGGCCATCGCCTATCTGTCCACGATGCGCAACTGGACCAGCCGGCCGGCCGTGCAGGTCGCCCAATTCCTCTACTTCTACCGCCTGATCGGTGTCGTGGCGTTCGAGCTCACCGAGACCCGCGCGCTGCTCATGATCTTTCCCAACACGTTCGAATACTTCTTCATCGCGTACGAGGCCTACCGCCTGTTCTGGAACCCGGCCCGGGTGACCCTGAAGGGGTGGATCGCCACCGCCGCGTTCATCTGGATCTTCATAAAGCTCCCTCAGGAGTGGTGGATCCACGTGGCCCAGCTCGACTTCACCGACACGGTCGAGGAGATCTGGTGGTTCGGCCCGGCCTGCGCGGCGGCGATCGCCGCCGTCTGCCTGATCTACTGGTTCGCGATCCGGCCCCGCATGCCCGCACCGGATTGGCGCTGGCACGTCGCCGCCGACCCGCTGCCCGCCGAAGCCGCCACCGTCGCCTCGCGGAACCGCTGGGTCGCCGAGCACGGCCGGCTGTGGTCGATCGGCACCCTGGAGAAGGTCGCCCTGGTCAGCCTGATCTGGATCATCTATGCGCAGATCCTGCCGAGCGCCACCTTCGACAACGTCCAGCGGTTCGTCATCACCTCGACCTTCGTGGTGGCAAACGCCGCGATCAGCCTCTGGTCGGCCCGCTCGTCGCGCAGCGTGGAGAGCGCGCCGATCGCCTTCGCCGTCCGGGTGGTCATGAACGCGGTGCTGGTCGCCCTCTCCGACTGGCTGCTGCCCTTCTCCGGCGGAGATCTGAACCCGGCGGTGGCGCTCTTCTTCATCCTGCTGCTGAGCCTGATCACGCTCCTCGACGACCGCTACCGCCCGGTCCACGAGATCCGCGTCCGTGGCGCGCAGGCAGCTGTCACCACCTGATCGGCTCGCGCTACGTCACCCGGAGATCCGCGTAGGTCAGGATCCGGGACGCCCATTCGCGGACTACTTCGCGCAGCTCGGCGGGCTGCTCGATGACGAACGGCAGGTCGAGCCCGGCCAGCACACCGGGAACCCAGGTCAGCCGCTCGGCACGGAACCGCACCACGCTCCAGCCGGCATCACCGGGCGACACATCGGCAAGGCTCAACCGCAGCCTGGTACGGACTTCCTCTGCCTCGCCGCGCACCGCGACCACGACCTCGTACCGCCACGGTGTGCCGGCCAGGCTGTTCAGCACCACGTCGGCCGGTTGGAAGTCGGCGGGGACCTCGAACTCGCCGGCGACGATCCGCACCGCGCCGATGCGGTCCAGCCGCAGCGTCCGCATCTCGCCCCTCGCCGCGTCGAGACCTGTCACATACCAGCGTCCGGAGTGCGCGACCATTCCGTACGGATGAAGGATCCGCTCACTGGACCGTCCCGCCCGATCGACGTAGTCCACCCGCACCGGGCGGCGCCGGCCGGCCGCCTCGGCGAGTTCCAGCAGCACCGACGCGGTGGGCCCGTCGCTGCCCGGCGCGGTGAAGTCGATCGCGGCGACCAGCGCCTCCAGCCGTGAGCCGAGCGTCTTCGGCAGCACCCGGCGCACCTTAGCCGCGGCCGACTCGGACGCCGACGCGAGACCGGCCCGCTTGCCGGCCATCAGACCGAGCACCACGGCGAGGGCCTCCTCGCCGGTCAGCATGAGCGGTGGCATCCGGAAGCCGGGCGCGAGCCGGTATCCGCCGTAGCGCCCGCGCACCGACTCGATCGGGATCTCCAGGTCGAGCAGGTGACCGGCGTAGCGCCGCACGGTCCGCTCGTCCACGCCGAGCCGCTCGGCGAGCCGGGCGACGGTGTGGACGCCGCCGCTCTGCAGGATCTCCAGCAGGGTCAGCACCCGTGCGGTGGGCCGCGTCACCCGTCCGACGATACCGGGCGGAAAGTGCCCGGTATTGCTTCTAGCGTCCTCCTCATGATTCTCAACTCGATCCGCCTCATCACCGACGACGTCGCCCGGCTCACCGACTTCTACGAGCTGGTCACCGGCCACACCGCGATCCGGCACGCGCCGTACTTCGCCGAACTGGTCCTGCCCGGCGCCAAGCTGGCCATCGGTGGTGTCGCGACGGTTCCGGGCGACGGCGAGGCGGTACCGGCGGCGAATCGCACCGCCATCGTGGAGTTCCGGGTCGACGACGTGGACGCCGAGTACGCCCGGCTGCGCGACGGCATAGGCGCGCCGGTCCAGGAGCCGACGACGATGCCGTGGGGCAACCGCTCACTGCTGTTCCGCGACCCCGACGGCACGCTCATCAACATCTTCACGCCGGTCACCGCGGAAGCGGTCGCCCGCCAGCGGCCGTGACTGGTCGTCAGCGCAGCTGCTGGGCCAGCGCGACGATGATGCCGGCCGGGCCCCGGAGATAGCAGAGCCGGTAGAAGTCCTCGTAGTCGGCGAGCTCACCGACGAGCTCCCCGCCGTGGCCGCGCAGCCGCTCGACCGTGTCGGCGATGTCGTCGACCTCGAACATGACGGTACGCAACCCCAGCGTGTTCACCGGCTCGCTGCGGCCGCCGGTCGCGGCGGGAGTGAGGAACCTGGTCAGCTCGACCTTGCCGTGGCCGTCCGGGGTCCGCATCATCACCATCTCGACGCGGACGCCGTCGATCGCGTTGACCCGATCCACCCACTGGCCCTCGACCCGGGCGCCACCCTCACGCTCCATCCCCAGCTCGGCGAAGAACGCCTCCGCCGCATCGAGGTCGTCGACGATGACACTGACGTGATCCATGCGCACGATCGCCACCCGACCGAGCTTAGGCGACTTGTCCGATCAGGCGAAGCTCGACGCTGATCAGGCGAAAGCGGTAGCTAGTGACCTTTAGGTGACTCACAGTGAGGGTGTGGACGCGACGAGTGCCCCACTCAAACCACTGCTGGCGGTGCTGGTCGGCTGCGCCGCGGTGATCGCGCTGTTCGCGGCCGGGATCGCCGCCGAGCAGTACGGCCGGGAGGAGACCACCGCCGCCGCCGTCACCACGCCCGCGACGACGACCCCGGCGGCGACGAGGACCAGCAGACCGCCGGCCGGGGTCGGCGACCCGGTCCGCGACGGCAAGTTCGAGTTCGTCGTCTCCCGGGTCGACTGCTCCCGGACCAGCGTCGGCATCGAGCATCTCGAACGCACCGCCGACGGCCGGTACTGCGTCGTCACCCTCTCCGTCCGCAACATCGCCGACGAGCCGAAATACCTGATCGGCGCGGCGCAGAAGGCGTTCGACACGAGCGGCGCGTCGTACGGCAACGACGAGCTCACCGCCGTCTACCTGAACCGGGACACCCGCACGCTGTTCGAGAAACTCGACCCGGGCGAGAAGGTGACCGGCGTGCTCGTCTTCGACATCCCGCAGAAGGCGCGGCTGGAGACCCTGGAACTGCACGACTTCATGCTCTCCGGCGGCGTGACCGTCAGCATCGGCTAGCGGCAACCCGGGCCCGCCCGCAGAACCGCGGCGGCGCCAGGACCGTCTTCAGCCGGTACTCCACCTCGCCGGCCGACGGACGCCACGACGGCTCCTTCACCAGCAGGTCGAGCAGCAGCGACGACAGCGGACCCGCCTGGACCGGCGGATCCGGCGGCGCGGACACCACCGCCCACAGTGAGGCCGCGGTGTCGTCCCGGGCGAACGGCGGCCGCCCCTCGGCCGCGGCGTACAGGGTGGCGCCGAGCGACCACAGATCGGCGGGCACGCCCGAATCCCGGCCGGCCAGGCGTTCCGGCGCGATGTAGTGCGGCGACCCCAGCCGCGGATCCGGCCCGCCCTCGCACCGGATCGACGCCAGCCCGAAGTCGCCGAGCACCACCCGGCCGTCCCGGGCCAGCAGCACGTTGTCCGGTTTGACGTCGCGGTGCAGCACCCCGGCCTGGTGGGCGGCCCGCAGCGCGCCGACGACGCTCAGGCCGATCCGGGCGACCTCCTCGACCGGCAGTGGCAACGCCTGCTGCAGCGAGACGCCGTCGACGAACTCCATGACGATCCAGGAGTCGAAGACGTCGTACACCTTGACCACACCCGGATGCCGGAGCCGGGCCGCGGCCCGCGCCTCCCGCAGCATCGTGCCGCCGGTGACCTCCTTGACCGCCACCGTGCGACCCAGCAACTCGTCGCGGGCCCGCCAGACCCGGCCCATCCCACCGGCGCCGATCAGCTCTTCCCGCCGGTACCTGCCGCCCACCACGTCCATGCCGGTGATTCGGAGCCGCCGGGCGGGCGGATGGGTCAGAGTTCCACGAGCGCGTCCAGCGGCGCCGTCGGCTTCGCGGAACCGGGCGACGGCTCCACCGTCACACCGACCGCCGACGCGTCCGACATGCCCTGGACGACCTGCACCGCTGCCGATTGGCCGTCGGCCAGCGCGCCCTCGCTCGACGGCGACCCGCCCCGGATCGTCCACAGCTGGTAGACGCTGCCTGCCGCAGGGGCATCCGACGCCGCCAGCATGATCACGCCGGCGTTGCGCAGCGCCGAACTCGCCACCGTCACCCGGCCGCCGCTGTTCAGCGGCTCCTCCCGCACCACCAGGTCGGGGGCGGCGAGCACCGCCCGGATCCGGGACTCCCGGTCCTGCGCCCGGTCCGCCACGGCCTCTGCCCGGCGTACTCGCTGATCCTGCACCACATAGGTGACCGCGGCCGCTCCTGCCGCCGCGACCAGGACGACGGCCGCTGCCATCAACCGCAGGCGGCGCGGCGGCCGGGCCGGACGGGTCGCGACCGGGATCTGGCGGGTGTCCGCCACGGCGGCCAGCACGTTCTCCCGCAACCGCGGCGGCGGGACCGACCACGCGCCGTCGGCGAGCCGGGCAGCGGTCTCCCGCAGATCGTCGGCTTCCAGGCGGCAGGGTTCACACTCGCGCAGGTGCCGTTCAAAAGCCGCGCGGTCGATGTCGTCCAGCGCGTCGAGCGCATAGGGCCCGACCAGGGAATGAATGTCGGCGCTCATGCGGCCACACCCGGGGTCAGGCAGTCACGCAGCCGGATCAGGCCGTCGCGCATCCTCGTCTTGACCGTGGCGAGCGGGACATCGAGCAGTTCGGAGACCTGCGGGTAGGAATGCCCCTGGTAGTACGCCAGGGTCACGGCCTGCCGCTGCAACGCGGTGAGGTGGTCGAGACAGTGCCTGACCTGCTGTCGCTCCAGCCGCACGGCCACTTCGTCGGCGACGGCGTCGTAGGGGGTGTCGACGGAGGCGGCGCCGGCTCTGACGGTTCGGTCGCTCGCTGCCTGCTCCGCTCGTACCCGATCGACAGCCCGGCGATGGGCGATCGTGAACACCCAGGCGGTCGGCGATCCCCGATCGGGATCGAACCGGGCAGCCGTCCGCCACACTTCGACCAGCACCTCCTGCGCCACCTCCTCGGCCTGCGCCGGATCGCGCAGCACCCGCCGGATCAGCCCGTAGACCCGCGGCGCCACCAGGTCGTAGAGCCGCCCGAACGCCGCCTCGTCACCGCGCGCCACCGCCCGGAGCAGCGATCCCGCGTCGGGCTCGGCGTCAGCGGGCACCGGGCGGAGATGATCCCGCCGGCCGTGTTCTGCCATGGCACTCCTTCCTCCCCGCTTGTTCGGAGCCACCCCGGTCACGGATTGCTCACTGATGCAATCCGTCCAGCATCAGTGCAATGGTGAAGGTGAAACGGTCGTCGGTGCTACCGGTCGTCAGCTCGGCCGCATAACGCCTGGTCTGCGGGAACGTGTCGGGCAGGGCGGCGAAGCGGCGCAGCATCTCGTCGCGGCCGACCACCCAGTCGCCGTCGCCGCGGTGGAGGCGGCGCCGGGCGAGGGAGACCTCCAGGCTGTGCGCGTTGACGTACAGGACGAGCGCGTCGATCGCCCAGGCGGCGGTCTGCGGCGGGATGCCCCCGGCCAGCAGGATCGCCAGCATGCCCTCGCTGACCCGGAGGGTGTCCAGGTTCGCCGGCGCCGACGCGAAGGCGGCCTGCGAGATCCCGGGATAGCGGAGGTACTGGTCGCGCAGCTGCGCGCAGACACCGGTGATCTGTGCCCGCCACGACGTGGGATCCGGCTCCGGCAGGTCGATCTCGGCGCAGAGCCGGCCGATGAGCAGCTCGTCGAGATCCTCCTTGTTCACGACGTGGGCGTAGAGCGACGACGGCCCGGTCTCCAGCGCCGTGGCCAGCCGCCGCATGGTGAGGGCCTCGTAGCCTTCGCGCTCCACGATCCCGAACGCCGTGCTGACGATGACGTCGACGGTGATCGGCGCCTTGCGTCCGCGCCGGGCCGGTGGTGCGCCCTCGACCAGGCCGTGCCGGGCGGCCCGCCGTTCCTGCGGTGTCGGTGACATGGCAGACACTGTACTTGATACGAACACTGTTCGAGTGTAGAACGGTGTTCGTGAAACTCGCTCTGATCGGCCTCTCCGCCGTCTTCCTCGTCGAGATGCTCGACAACTCGATCCTCACCGTCGCGCTGCCCACCATCGGCCGCGACCTGCACGCCTCCACCGTCGACCTGCAGTGGGTGACCGGCGCCTACGCCGTCGTCTTCGGCGGGCTGATGCTCGCGTTCGGTGCGATCGCCGACCGGTTCGGCCGCCGCCGCACCATGCTGACCGGCCTGGTCCTGCTCGGCCTCGCCAGCCTGGCCACCGCGTTCGTCACCACGGCCGAGCAGCTCATCGCCGTCCGCGCGCTCACCGGTGTCGCCGCGGCGATGACCACCCCGGGGTCGATGGCCCTGGCGTTCCGGCTCTCCGACGACGACCGGCAACGGGTGCGCGCCACCACCGTGATCTCCACCGTCGGCCTGATCGGCCTCGCGATCGGCCCGACCGCCGGCGGGCTGATGCTCGCCGTCGCCCCCTGGCAGGTGCTGCTGCTGGTGAACGTGCCGATCGCCGCCCTCGCCTTCCTCGGCATCCGCGCCGGGATCGCGAAGGACGACCCGGCCGGCCTGCACCGTGACCCCGTCGACGTGATCGGCGCGCTGCTCGGCACCGCAGCGATCGTGCTGGCGTTGCTCGCGCCGACCGAGTTCGTCAACGGCGGATTCCCGTGGACGACGACCGCTGCCGCGCTGATCGCCGGGACCCTCTTCGTCGTCCGGCAGCGCACCGCCCGGCACCCGATGCTCGACCTGAAGCTGGTCGCCCGGCCGCTCGTCTCCGCCGGCCTCGCCTACAAGGCCGCCGCCGGGCTGGCCGTCGCCGGGCTGGGCTACCTGGTCACCCTGCAACTCCAGCTCGACTGGGGCTGGACGCCCACCCAGGCCGCGCTCGGCATGCTGCCGCAGGTCGCCGTGCTGATCGCCGGAGGCGCGCTGGTGAACCCGTTCGTGCAGCGGGCCGGGCTGAACCGGGCCGCCTGGCTGAGCGCCTGCTCGCTGGTGGCCGGGCTCGCCGTCTACGCGCTGCTCGGGCGCTCCGGGTACGGCTGGATCGCCCTCGCCCTCGTGCTGGTCGCGGCCGGGCTGCGGGTGCTCGGCGTCGTCGCGGCGGTGAACGTGATGCGCGGCCTGCCGGCGAACCGCACCTCGATCGGGGCGGCGCTCACCGACACCGCCACGCAGGTGACGTCCGGTGCCGGTCTGGCCGTGACCGGCACCATCCTCGCCGCGGTGTTCACCGGCAGCATCGCCACGGCGGACTGGAGCGGCCCGCAGACGGCACAGTTCGAACAGGCCGTCACGATCGCGGCGGCCACCCTCACGGTCCTGGCCGCGGCGCTGGCGGGCTGGGCGTTCGGCAAATTCCGGGCGTCGGTGGCCTGAGACGTGTCAGGATGCCCGGCATGCCGGTACGCGCCTTGAGCTTCGGAGCAGTGGCGGAAGCCTACGAACGGTTCCGCCCGGGCTACCCCGACGAACTGTTCGACCTGGTCGCGGGCTACGCCAGCCACCCGATCCGGACCGCCCTCGAGATCGGCGCCGGAACCGGCAAGGCGACCCGCCTCTTCGCCGGCCACGGCATCGCCGTCACCGCCACCGAGCCGGACGAAGGCATGCTGGCCGAGCTGCGTAAACACGTGCCGCCGCAGGTCACGCCGGTGCGGAGCAGCTTCGAGGAACTCTCCGTGGAGGGCGCCCACGACCTGGTCTACGCCGCGGCGGCCCTGCATTGGACGGCACCGGACGGCCGCTGGCCCCGGATCGCCGGGCTGCTGAACCCGGGCGGCGTGTTCGCGTGCTTCGGCGGTCCCGTCGAGCTCAGCGACCCCGATGTCGAGGAGGACGTCCGCACGGCTCAGGCGCCGTACCTCGAAGGAAGTGACATCCCCTCGCCGGACGGCACCCCGCCGGAAGCCGCGATGCAGTGGCCGGGCACCGAACTGCGGGAGTCGCCACTCTTCGCCGACGTGCAGCAGCACGTCCTCGCGCGGACCCTCACGATGACCGCCCGCGACTACGTGAGCCACCTGTCGACGATCTCCGCCTACATCCAGCTGCCGGCCGGGCAGCAGGACGAGGTCTACCGGCGGATCGAGCTGGCGTTGCCACCCGTCGTCGAGCTGACCGCGGACATCTGGGTGCACCTGGCGCGTCGCCGCTGACGCTTACAGTGGGGCGATGTGGCGTGCCGCCTCGATCGCCGGGCTGATCGCCCTCAACGTCGCCACGGCGCTGACCACCGCCGATGACGCGACGAGACCCCTGCTGCCGTGGGGACTGATCCTGATCGCCGGATCAGCGGTGGTTCTCCATTGGCGGGAGCGATTCCCGTACGCCGTCCTGCTCCTGACCTCGGCGGTCACGCTGCTCTACTACCCGCTCGGATTCCCGGACGCGCCGATCGTCCTGACGCTGATCATCGCGCTCTACACGGTGGCGCGGGATCGCGGCCCCCGACCGGCGATCAGCGCGGCCGTGCTGCTGCTCGCCGCGTTCGTGCTGATCGGGCGCCGGTGGGAGGCGTTCCTCGGCACCGCGCCGATCCTGCTGCTGCCGGTGATCCTGGGTGAGCTGGCCCGCAGCCGTGCCCGCCGGACCGCGGAGGCACTCGACCGCGCGCGGCTCGCCGAGGCCTCGCGGGAGAGTGAGGCGCAGCGCCGGGCCGCCGAGGAACGGCTGCGAATCGCTCGCGACCTGCACGATGTCCTCGGTCACCAGTTGTCGCTGATCAGCGTGCAGGCCGGCGCCGCGCTGCACACCCGCGAGCCGGCCGAGGCGTTCGCGGCGCTGCGGGAGATCCGCACGGCGAGCACCGAGGCCCTGCGAGAGATGCGCTCGGTGCTGCGGGCCACCGATCAGCCGGGGCTGGCGGCTCTACCGGAGCTCTTCGACCGCATGACCACGGCCGGCCTGCCGGTCCGCGCCACCGTCGACCCGGCGCCGGCGCCCGCGGTGATCGAGCAGGCCGCGTACCGGATCGTGCAGGAAGCCCTGACCAACGCCATGCGTCACGCGGTGTCCGCCTCACGCGTCGACGTCGACATCCATCAGGACGGGGATCAGCTGGTGCTGACCATCGCGAACGACGGCGACCAGGTCGTCGTCGGCCCGGGCGGCTCGGGCCTGCCGGGCATGGCGGCCCGAGCGGCAGCAGCAGGCGGCGACTGCGAGGCCGGGCCGCTGCCCGGCGGCGGTTTCCGGGTGCGGGCTTCCCTCCCTCTCCGCGAGGGCGGCACGCGATGATCTCCCTTGCGCTGGCCGACGATCAGACATTGGTACGCGCGGGCTTCCGCACGATCCTCGCCCGCGAAGAGGACATGACCGTCACCGGCGAGGCCGCGAACGGCGACGAGGCGGTGCGGCTGGCCCGCGAGAAGCGGCCCGACGTGCTGCTCATGGACATCCGCATGCCCGGCAAGGACGGTCTCGCCGCCACCCGCGAGATCTGCGGCGACCCGGATCTCGCGGACGTCCGGGTCGTCATCCTCACCACGTTCGAGTCGGACGAGTACATCTACGGCGCGATCCGGGCCGGCGCCAGCGGTTTCCTGCTCAAGGATCTGGAGCCGGAGGAGCTGATCCATGCCGTACGGGTGGTGGCCCGCGGCGACGCCCTGCTCGCCCCGGCGGTGACCCGGCGGCTGATCGCCGAGATGTCGGCCCGGCCGGCACCGCCGCCTCCGCCGCGGCTCGACGGCCTGACCGCCCGCGAACTGGAGATCCTCGACCTGGTCGCGGCCGGCCTGTCCAACGAGGAGATCGCCGCGAGACTGCGGATCAGCCACGCCACGGTCAAGACCCATGTGTCCCGGGTGCTCACCAAGCTCGCGGTGCGTGATCGCGCTCAGCTCGTGGTCTGGGCGTACGAATCAGGTCGTGCTCGTCCGGGCTGGCATACATCTCCCGATGTATGACCGGATCCGGGTGATAACCGATTCAGACGGCGATGAAGAGCTGTCACGATTGATTTCGTGAAACGACGAAGTGTCCTTTCCCTGGCATTGTTCTCCGGTTTTCTGGCGGCCTGCGGCGACGGCGTACCGAAATCGACCTTCGGCAATAAGCTTCGCATTCCACCGCTTGCCGGATACACCGTCGACCCGGACGGCGCGAAACGTTTCGAGCTCTCCCTCGACGCCGGCGGCCGGACCGAGTTCGTGCCCGGCCGGTTCAGCGAGACGTGGGGCGTCAACGGCTCCTACCTGGGGCCGGCCGTCCGCGCCGACCGTGGGGACCGGGTGCGGATGGTCGTGACGAATCGGCTGCCGGAGACCAGCACGCTGCATTGGCACGGCATGCGGCTCCCGGCGAGGATGGACGGCGGCCCTCACCAGATGATCGATCCGGGCGCCACCTGGACCGCGGAATGGACCATTGATCAGCCCGCGATGACCGGGTGGTTCCATCCGCATCTGCACGAGGAGACCGCGATGCACGTTCATCGCGGCCTGGCCGGCCTTTTCCTGATCGGCCGGGATTCCTGGAGATACGGCGTCGACGACATTCCGCTCATCATTCAGGACAAGGTGTTCGACGACGGGGAGATGTCCACCAGTGGCGTGGACAGCGGCACGTTCGGGCTGCTCGGCGAG
Source organism: Actinoplanes sp. OR16 (assembly GCF_004001265.1). GTDB lineage: Bacteria > Actinomycetota > Actinomycetes > Mycobacteriales > Micromonosporaceae > Actinoplanes. The sequence continues at coordinate 9,124,812 of NZ_AP019371.1, forward strand.
ACGATCCTGGTCAACGGCGTCCGCGATCCGTACTTCGAGGTCACCACGACGCTGGTGCGGTTCCGCCTGCTCAACGCGTCGAACGCCCGCGTCTATCGGGTGGGATTCGCCGACGGCCGCGCGTTCGACGTGATCGCCGGCGACGCGGGACTGCTGGAACGCCCGGCCCGGGTGGACCGTGTCAAGATCAGCCCAGGCGAGCGGGTGGAGATCGTCGTCCGCTTCACGCCCGGCGAGTCCGTCGTGATGGACAGCAGGGGCGAGACCGCCCGGTCGGCCAACGACATCGAGGAGGACGACTTCGACCTGATCAAGTTCGTGGCAGCGGCCCGCCTCGGCGAGTCGGACGACCTGCCCGCCTCACTCGGCGGCGTCCCGGCAGTCCCACCGCCGGCGGGCGCGCGGGTCCGCCGGTTCTCGCTGTCCGGCTCCGAGATCAACGACAGGGACATGGACATGACCCGGATCGACGAGGTGGTGCCGGCCGGGGCGCACGAGATCTGGGAGATCGACAACACGACGTACGCCCACAACTTCCACATCCACGAGGTGTCGTTCCGCATCCTCGACATCGACGGGGCGCCGCCGCCCGCCTACCAGGCCGGCCCCAAGGACACGGTCTTCCTGCCGAAGCAGGCGAAGGCGCGGCTGTCCGTCCAGTTCGGCGCCCATGCCGACCCGGAGTCGCCGTACATGTACCACTGCCACATCCTGCGCCACGAGGACAAAGGCATGATGGGCCAGTTCGTCATCGCCTCACCGGGAACCGAGGACCTGGTTCCGCGCCGGATACCGCCCGGCCACCGCCACGGATGAGGTCCGGTCCGCCCGCCAGTCGAGCATTCCGGGATCATGTCGGTGGGCGGCGGACCGATGAGTTCGCGCGACGCCCGCGGTCTACCCCTCGAAACCAGCTGACGCGAAGGGAACCACCATCATGGCGAAGGTCATCTCCACCCTGTTCATCTCGGCCGACGGCGTGGCCGAAATCGATCCGGCCTGGCACTTTCCGTACTTCGACGAGAACATGGGCCGCGCGGTCACCGAGGACTACGAGACCGCCGACACGCTGCTGCTCGGACGCGAGACCTACGACAGCTTCGCCGGCGCCTGGCCCGACCGTGAGGCCGCCGGCGGTGAGGACGCCCCGTTCGCGAAGCAGATCGGCGACCTCCGCAAGGTCGTCGCCTCCCGCCAGAACCTGGAGTTCACCTGGCGGAACTCCGAGCTGATCAGCGGTGACCTGACCGACGCCGTCCGCGGCCTCAAGGCCGACCCGGAGACCAAGGGCGTCCTCATCCCCGGATCGATCTCGGTCGTGCAGCAGCTCCTCGCCGCCGGCCTCGTCGACGAACTCCGCCTGCTGATCCACCCGGTCGCCGCCCGCAAGGGCCGCCGCCTCTTCGACGACGGCGACACCGCGTACCACCTGAAGGTCGTCTCCACCGAGGCGTTCCCGACCGGCGTCATCCGGGTCGTCTACGCCCCCGCCGAGGCGCCCGCGCCCGCCGGCTACGAGGACACCGAGGGCCAGGTCTAAGAGAAGCGGCGCGAGCGAGGATTTCGGCTACGGGCGACCGCCGGCGCCGCCTCCGGTCACCCTGGTCGAGCAGTGCCCGGGCGAGCGCACGGGCACACTCCTCCTCACCGTCCTCAGCGAGCCGCCGGGCCACTGCCTCGTGACCGCTGGCGATCAGGGCTCGGCGAGGGAGGCGGGGATCACGGTGCTTGCGGCGTACCGGAAGAGGAGACCGCAATCCCGGCAAGGATCAGATCGATGCCGGCGAGGAACTGTTCCCGATCGTCGTGCGAGCGCAATTCCCCGGCGACGCTGCGCAGGAAGGGGGTGTCGACGCTGAACGATGTGAGGACGTCGTCGCGATCGGTTCCCTCGGCGACCGACTGGGCGAGAGCGGCGTTCTGCGCGGCGACGCCGAGAATGTAGTTGAGCAGTGCGGAAGCGCTGTTGAACTGGGCCGCCGCCGGTACGCCGAGCTCCTGGATCTGCCGCCCGATCCGTTCGAAGACGTGCAGGGTCGTGGGCTGCGCGGCGAGGCGGGACATCTGCTCGCCGACCCACGGATGCGCGTCGACGGCATCGAAGACGCTGATCGCCAGCCCGCGGATGCGCTCGGCCGGAGTCCCGCCGACATCGGTCAAGGCGGAGTGGATGACGGCGTCGGTGGCGGCCGCGAGCAGCTCGCCTTTGTTCGCCACATGCCAGTAGATCGCCCCGGCCCCGGTCTTCAGCGCCGCGCTCAGTGTGCGGAACGTCAGGCCGCTCTCGCCGGACGCGTCGAGGATCTCGACGGCCGCCTCGACGATGCGCTCCCGCGACAGGGCTGTGGTGCGCGTCCCATGTGCCATGCCCCCATCTTGACATGCCTGGAACGGCGTTCCAAACTCGTCTCTGGAACAACATTCCAGAGATGTGAGGGGGTTTATCATGAGCGCCGCGGTTCTGGACGCACGTCCGACTTCCCTGCGGGCCGTGTGGCCCGCCATCCTCGGGCTGTCCGTCGTCTTCCTGGTGGAGATGCTGGACAACTCGATCCTCAGCGTCGCGCTGCCGACCATCGCTCGCGAGCTGCGGGCCGGCGCCACCGACCTGCAATGGATCACGTCGGGGTACTCACTGCTCTTCGGCGGCCTGATGATCGCGTTCGGGGCGATCGCCGACCGATTCGGCACACGCCGCATGATGCTGATCGGCCTCAGCCTGTTCGCCCTGGCGAGCCTCGCCGTGCTGCTCGTGAGCACACCGACCGAGCTGGTGGCGGTCCGCGCCGCGATCGGCGTGACCGCCGCGATGACCGCTCCCGGCACGATGGCGCTCTGCTTCCGCCTGTTCGACCAGGAGAACCTGCTGATGCGGGCCACCTCGCTGATCGCCACGGTCGGGCTGGTCGGCATGGCGATCGGCCCGACGGTCGGCGGCCTGATCCTGCAGGTCCTGCCGTGGCAGACGTTGCTGGTCATGAACGTCCCGATCGCCGTCCTGGCGTTCGTCTGCATCAGCCGCGGCATCCCGCGCGACGACCCCGCGAAGCGCAACACGACGCCGCTCGACCTGCCCGGCGCCCTGCTCGGCACGGCCACGCTGATCCTAGTGCTGTGGACCGCGACCCAGGTCGTCGAAGAGGGCTGGCGGGCCGCGATCCCCTCCATGATCGGCACGGTTCTGAGTGCGGCGGCCTTCGTGGTCCACGAGCGTCGTACCGCACACCCGATCTTCGACGTCGAACTGATCAAGCGTCCGGCCGTCTCGGCGAGCCTCGCCTACGAGGCCGCGATGGGCCTCGGCATGGCGGCGATCGCCTACAGCGTCTCGCTCCAGCTGCAGCTCGTCTGGGGCTGGTCGCCCGCACAGGCCGCGCTCGGCAACCTCCCGCAGGTCGTCGTGCTGATCGCGGTGGGCCCGTTCGTCGAGAAGTTCGCCGACCGGCTGGGCACCCGGCGGGCCGGCGCGATCGGCGCATCGGCAGTGGTCGCAGGCCTGTTGATCTACGGTCTGCTGGGCCGCTACGACTACGTCTTCATCGCCGTGGCACTCGCCCTGACCGCCGCCGGCATGCGGGTGGTCGCCACGATCGCCGGTGTCACCGTGATGCGTGGCCTGCCCGAAGACCTGACGTCGACCGGCGCGGCCCTCAGCGACACCAGCCAGGAAGTGGCGGGCAGCATCGGCATGGCGGTCACCGGCACCATCGTCGCGGCGGCGGTCGCCGGCTCGCTCACCACGATCGGCTCCAGCGCCGCGGCGGCGCACACGTTCGAGAACGCGGTCACCACGGCGACCCTCACGCTCACTGCGATCTGCGCCGGCTTGGTCATCTGGGCGGCGAAATATTCGGTACGGAATTGACGGCCGCCCCCGACCGCGATCCCGCAGTCCCCGGACCACCGCGCGAGCACGCGCGGTGGTCCGGGCCGTCCGGCGACGATCGCGGCCGGTGCATGGTCACCGCCCTAGCGGCCGGCTGGCGGACGCGCTCACCCCTGACAGGCCGCTGCCTATCGCGTCGACTTCTTCGTGGTCGCCTTGGCGACCGGTCTCGCCGTGGTGACCGGTCTCGCCGTGGTCGCCTTGGTGACCGGTCTCGCCGTGGTCGCCTTCGTGGTCGTCGTCTTGACGACCGGATCGGCGGTGGCGGGCTTCGCCGTGGTCGGCTTGGTGCCGGGCTTGGTCGTCGCTTTTCTCGTCACCGACGTCGCCGTCGTCGGCGCCTTCACCGCCGGCACTCTCACCTGCTGCACATCGGTGGTCTGCCGAACGGCCGGCTTCCCACCCTCGTCGTCATCGAGGAAGATGCCGGCCGTCACCAGGGACCCGATGAGCACCGGCAGGGCGACCCCGCCGAAGATCAGAGCCTTTCGCCGCTGCCGGGCCTCTTCGGCCTTGCGCCGCTCCTCCTCGGCCCGGCGGCGGGCTTCCTCCTGCCGGCGCTTGTCGAGGATGCCCTGCCAGGGCGGCGTAATCCGGAACATCGTGGCCCTTCCCGAAGCCGCTGATCAGATGCGACGCAGTCTGCCGCACGTGATCAACTCATGATCGGGTGGCCACTGTCGCCTCGGCCGCTGCCAGCAGCCTTCTCCACGCCGCGAAGGGGAAGCTCCCTCCGGGCCGCCGCAGACTGTAGAGGGCCCGCTCCGGCTTCTGTGCGTCATCCTGATCGACGGTCCAGTTCCCGGCCTCGTCCTGCCGCCAGGTGGTGGCCTGGTCCCGGAAATCGGCCCGGTCCAGCCAGTCCCGGGTGGTCGGCCACGGAACGTCGTAGGCCGCATCCATCAGCGGCGTGATCGCATCCAGATCGTCGTCGGGCCCGAGGGCCACGAACCGGCTCGCCAGCGCCAGGACCGGCCCGGGATGCCGGAGACCGGGATCGATGACCGCGGCGGCCCGCCCGATCAGGTCCAGTTCGGCCCAGCGGAGAGCGTGCGGATGCCAGTGAGCCTGATCGTCCCAGCCCAGTTCCAGGATCTCGTCATTGTCCGGAGTGCGTAGGCCCAGCTCGACCGAGGTCAGCTCCAGATCGATGTCGAGCACCAGCGCATGGCCGCCGCCGACGGCGAACTCGACGACCAGCTCCTCACCGTCCTCATCCTCGTCGTCGTCCTCATCCTCGTCGATCTCGGCTTCGAAGAAATAAGCGCGCCAGAACTCAGGATCGTCAAGGCGCTCGATAGGCATCGACATGTCGCGCAGCGTAGACGGTCGGCGCAGCGTAGACCGTCTACGCAGCGCCGTGTCCGATGGAAGCGTGAACGTGTCCGACTGACGGCAGCGGCACCCGGGCCGGCAGCGGGAGGATCGACGCATGCTCATCGCCATCGTTGATTTCCACACCACCGCCGCCGACCGTTCCCGCGCTCTCGCCCAGCTCGACAGCGAGTTCCCCGCGGTGCGGGGCATGCCGGGCAACATCGCATACCGTGTCTACGCCTCCCGGGAGGACAAGACCAAGGTGACGCTCGTTCACGAGTGGACGGACGCCGACTCCTTCAACCGATATCAGCGCTCCGACTCGTTCGCCAGATCCGGCACGATCCTGCGGCCGTTGATGACCGCGCCGCCGGTGAGCCGACGGTTCCGCGCGGAGCTGATGGAGACGGTCGCCTGACTCCCGGGAGCGGGCTCGTGGGCGTGGGCTCGTGGGAGTGGGCTTCTGGGAGCGAGCTCCTACGATCGGGGGCGTGCGAGGCTGTCGATGACTCCTAAGGCTTACAGCTTCGTGCGAACGTTCCCGGCGGAGCCCGTCCGCGAGCTGATGACCGACAGCCACTACCTGCTCTGCGCTTCGGCCGGCGTGCTGCGGCTCGAAGCCGAGGGGCAGTCGTGGGTGCTGCCCCCGGCCCGGGCGGCGCTGATCGCGGCGGGGCGGCCGATCCGGGTCAGCATCCCGCAGCCGGTGACGACGTCGTCGGTGCTGTTCGATCCGATGTTCGCGCCGGTGCCGCCTACGCCGCTGACGGTGTTCGACCTCAGTCCGCTCGCGCGGTCGCTGCTGGCCGAGTGCGGGGCGTGGGGTGACAGCTCGGATCCTTACGCCGCGGCGCTGTTCGACGCGCTCATCGCCGTGACGTGGCGGCTGGCCGAGCAGCCGAGCCCGGTCGTCGTGCCGGCCGGTTCCTCCCCGGAGCTGCGCCGGGCTCTCGAGCTGACCGAGCAGCGCCTCGGCGACGATCCCCGATTCGAGGAGATCGCCGCCGAGGTGGGGCTGGCGCCGCGTTCCCTGGCCCGTCGCTTCGAGGACGAGACCGGCATGACGTGGCGTGCGATCCTGCGCCGGATGCGTGTGCTGCGAGCGGTCGAGGAGCTGGCCGCCGGCGACGACCCGGTGACCAGGGTGGCTTTCACCGTCGGTTACTCCTCGCTGTCGGCCTTCAACGAGGCGTTCCGGCAGCTGACGGGCCGGACCCCGTCGGCGTACCGCGCCAGCTTCCGCCCCTGATCACGACCTGATCCACCCGGACCGGGCGGCTTTCAGCGGCGGGTCAGGAGGGGATGGAGGATTTCATGGACGTAGGTGTTCGGGTGCTGGCCGGTGAAGCGGTCGGATTGCGGGCCGTAGGCGGTGACCGGGACGTTCTGGCTGGTGTGGGCGTCAGTGGTCCAGTCCAGGAAGAAGGGGAAGGTGGTGCCCTTCACCGTGAACGGGCCGTCTTCGTTCACTGACTCGTCGTCGGTGTCGGCGTCCTCCACCGCCAGGCCGCCTGTCTCGTGGTCGCCGGTCACCACAACGAGGGTGTCGCCGCGGGTCGCTGCGAAGGATCGGGCCACTGCTACCGCCTTGTCCAGTTCGCCCATGGCCTGCAGGGTGCGGCGGCCGTTGTTGTTGTGGGCGAACTCGTCGACGGCTTCTTCCTCGACGAACAGGAAGAAGCCGTCCCGGTCGGCTTTCGAGAGGACGTCGAGGGCCTTCTTCGTCATCGTGGAGAGGCTGACGACCGGGGCGTAGACGTCGCCTTCGCCTTCGGCGCGCTGCTGGAACATCTCCTGGTTCGCGAAGAGGCCGAGGAGCTTGCCGTCGCGGGCGGCGGACAGCTGGGCGGGCGTCGAGACGTACTGGTAGCCGGCTGCCTTCGCCTTCTCGATCAGGTTGCCCTCGGTGCCGCGGCTGCCCTCGGCCGGGTCCTCGGCGGGCTGGTCCGGGTAGGCGCCGGGTGTGCCGGCCGGTAGCCACCAGTCCTCGCCCCCGCCGAGGATCACGTCCGGCTTCGAGACGTCGAGGAACTGGCGGGCGATGTCGTCCTGGGCTGCCCGGTCCACGGCGTTCGCGTAGAACGCGGCCGGGCTCGCGTCGGTGACCTGTGCCGTCGTGACCAGGCCGGTGGCCTTGCCCGCCTTCTTGGCCTCGGCGCCGAGTGTCGGCAGCGGATTCCCGTCGGTGTCGACGCTGATCGCGCCGTTGTAGGTGGCCACCCCGGTCGCCCAGGCGCTCGCCCCGGCAGCCGAGTCGGTGACCGCCGAGTCCGGGTCGTCGGGGCTGGTGGTCAGCTGACCGGAGACCGGGAACTTGTCCATGGTCAGCCGTCCCTGCAGGCCGGCGTAGTAGAGGCGGGCCGCCTCGCGATGGGCCGCGGCCATGCCGTCCCCGTTGATGAAGATGACGTTCCTGACCGACGGACGGCCCTTGCCGCTCTGATCGGCTCCGGCGTCGGTCACCGGGTTCATCAGGCTCAGCCCCGCCGCCGCCACCAGTCCCGCCACCACGGGCGCGGCCAGCCAACGCACGCTACGAACCAGCATCTCGAATCCTCCTCCAGCGTCATCGGTGAAAGATGGGCGTCGATGCCGACGAAACGCTTCGCGGTACATGAACGCAAGTTGAACGAGCCAACCTTAAACCTCGGCGATACGCACCGAGAGTGACGTTGCCGACTCGGAGTGTTGTTGTCTCATCACGGGTACGAGGCTGCCGATCACTACGCCGACGGACGAAGGAAAGACGGAGGCGCTGGTGTTCACACGGTGGGCGGCATTGGCCACGGCAGCGGCTCTGCTGACGGCTACGTCGGGATGCAGCGGCGGCGAGCAGGCCGCGGAGGCGGCAGGCCCGCAGCGCGGGACCGTCGGGCTCGCCATGCCGACCAAGGCCTCGGAGCGGTGGATCGGCGACGGGGAGAACATGGTCAAGCAGTTCGAGCTGCTCGGCTACCGCACCGACATGCAGTACGCGGACGACGACGTCGACGTGCAGGTCCAGCAGATCGACGACATGATCGACGCCAAGGTGTCGGCGCTGGTGATCGGGGCGATCGACGGCACCGCACTCAAGAGCGTGCTGTCGAAGGCGGCCCGCAACGACATCCCGGTGATCGCCTACGACCGGCTGATCCGGGACAGCGGGGACGTCGACTACTACGCCACCTTCGACAACTTCAAGGTCGGCGTCGAGCAGGGCACCGCGATCGTGGACGCGCTGAAGCTGAAGACCACGAAGAAGACGTTCAACCTGGAACTGTTCGCCGGTTCCCCGGACGACAACAACGCCACGTTCTTCTTCAACGGCGCCATGAGCGTGCTCCGGCCGTACATGAAGAAGGGGATCTTGAATGTCCGGAGCGGTGAGACGAAGTTCGCCGATGTAGCGACGATGCGGTGGGACGGCGCGGTCGCGCAGAAGCGGATGACGCGGCTACTCAAGGGCGGGTATGACGTCGACGCCGTCCTGTCGCCCTATGACGGGATCACGCGCGGCATCCTCACCGCCTTCCAGGAAGCGGACCGGAAACTGCCGGTGATCACCGGCCAGGACGCCGAACTGGACTCCGTCAAGCTGATCGCTTCCGGTCAGCAGACCGAGACCGTGTACAAGGACACCCGCGAGCTCGCCAAGGTCGCCGTGCAGATGACCGACGCGCTGCTCAGCGACGAGAAGCCCATGGTCAACGACACCGAGCAGTACGACAACGGCGTCAAGACCGTGCCGACGTTCCTGCTGCAGCCGGTCAACGTCGACGAGAGCAACTACCGCCGCGTGCTCATCGACGGCGGTTACTACACGGCCGCCCAGATCGGAGCATGACCAGTGCTGAGTGACACCCCCGTCTGGGCGAAACTGACCGGCCTGGTCACCGCGGGCCTGCTCGCCGTCGGCACCTGTGTCGGCGTCACCCTCTACACCAACCACGTCGCCGAGGACACCGCGGCGCGGCTGGCCGACCTCAACACGGCCAGCACCCTGGTGCTGCGCCTCGACCGCGTCGCCAGCGACCTCAAGGTCAACGGCCTGCAGTCGATCACCCGGGACGACCCGTCCGCACAGTCGGCGATCCTCGCCGCCGAACTCAAGCAGGCCGATGAGCTGCTCGACCAGCTCGACGCGGTGGAACTGCCCAGCGAGCTCGACGCCGCGGTGGCCAGGATCCGCACGGCCTACGCCGACTACGGCGACGTCATCGAGCGCTTCGTCGCCGGCGCGGTCGCCGACCAGGCACAGGCCCGCCTCGCGTGGGAGCAGATCGACGTCGACAACTACCTGACCAGCGCGGTGCTGTCGAACGAGCGGACCCTGTTCGCCGCGTCCGTGGCGACTGCCTCCAGCGATGCCGCCGCCAGCCGGGACCGCGCTCAGATGATCCTGCTCGGGACCGCGCTCGCCGCCGCGATCCTGCTCTGCCTGCTGGCCCGGATCATCGTCACGTCGATCACCCGGCCGCTGCAGCGCGTCCGTACCGCGCTGACCGCCATGGCCGGTGGCGACCTCACGGTCACCGCCGACGTCACCTCGAAGGACGAGGTGGGGCAGATGGCGCAGGCACTGGACCAGGCGCAGGGCCACATGCGTACGGTCGTGGCCCAGGCCGCCGCGTCGGCGCGCGCACTGGCCGCCGCCGCCGAAGAGATGACCTCCACGGCCGGGGCCATCGCCGACACCGCCCGTGGGTCGTCGTCGCAGGCCCGGGACGTGTCCGGCACCGCCGCCGCGGTCTCCTCGAACGTCGGCGCGGTCGCGGCCGGCGCGCAGGAGATGTCCGAGTCGATCCGGGAGATCTCGCAGAGCACCGCCCGAGCCGCCGAGGTCGCCGGTCAGGCCGTCGAGGTCGCCCGTTCCACCAGCACGCACATCGACAAGCTCGGCACCTCGTCCGCGGAGATCGCCAGTGTGGTCGCGGCGATCACCAGCATCGCGGAGCAGACCAACCTGCTCGCCCTCAACGCCACCATCGAGGCGGCCCGCGCCGGCGAGTCCGGCAAGGGGTTCGCCGTCGTCGCCAGCGAGGTGAAGGACCTCGCCCAGGAGACCGCCCGGGCCACCGAGGACATCACCCGCCGCGTCTCGGCGATCCAGGCCGACACGGCCGGCGCCGTCGAGGCGATCAGCCAGATCACCGCGGTCATCGAGCAGATCAACGACCACCAGGCCACCATCGCGGCGGCGGTCGAGGAGCAGACCGCCACGACGGCCGAGATGAACCGCAGCATCACGGCGGTGGCCGACGGCGCCGGCGACATCGCCGACGGCGTGGAAGGACTCGCCTCGGCCTCGGAACGGACCACCGAAGGCATGGCGCAGTCGCGGCAGGCCATCGGGGAGCTGAGCACGATGGCCAACGAGCTGCAGACCCTGGTGGCTCGCTTCCGGGTCTGAGAGCCGTGCGGCACCCGGCCCTGGCGGTAACTGACCACCCGGGCCGGACGCTCGGACCGGACGCTCGGACCGGACGCTCGGACCGGACGCTCAGGCCGGTTTGAGCGTGGCGGCTTGGGCCGGCGGTTTGGGGCCGGCGGCTTGGGGCCGGCGGCTTGGGGCCGGCAGTTTGGGCCGGCAGTTTGAGGCCGTCGGCTTGGGGTGGTTTTGACAGCGGCGGTTCGGGTCAGTCCGCTGAGCCGTCCGGGGTCAGCTCCCAGGCGGCGTAGGACGGGTCGGACTCGAAGCCGTCTGCTGTGCGGGCCTTCGCCTGGATCTCCACGTAGGGCCAGCCGATCGGGGTGTAGCGCACTGTCGCGTTGCCGTTCGCGTCGGCGGGCACCACCTGCTCGGTCGCGCCGTAGTCGGAGGACCAGACGAACTCGGTGACCTCCGGCGAGCCGGTCGTGAAGTGGAAGGTCAGCTCGGTGCCGACCACCGGCGGCGGGGTGCCGTCGTCCGGCAGCTGGGGCGAGGTGATCACCGGCTTCGGGACCTGGACCAGCACCCAGAGGCTGACCCGGGTCTCCGGCGACACCACACCGGACGCGGTCCGGCTGGTGACCACCAGCGGGTTGGAACCGCGGCGGTCAGGGGTCAGGGTCACCACGGCCACCCCGGCGGCGTCGGCCGCGACGGTCCGCGCCGGGGCGTCGTTCAGCTGGTAGGTGAACGACGCCGTCCGCGGCACCGCGCTCGAGAGGCGGACCGTCCGCGGCTCGCCGGCGGCGCCCTCCGGGTTCTGATCCCAGACGCGCGGCTGCCGGTCCAGCACGGAGAAGTCGTAGGTGGTCTCGGCCGAGCGGTTGCCGGTGCGGTCGACCGCGACCACGGTGAGGCTGAAGCCGCCGACCCGGTCGGGCGTGAGCTCGACGGTGGCCCGGCCCCTGCGGTTCGCCTCGATCTCCCGGAGACCGCCGCCCGTCCAGGAGTAGCGGAACTTCGCCACGTCGTCGTCGCCACCGGCCGCGGCGAAGGTGAACGCGCCGGTCACGCCGGCGCCACCGCCGTCGGTGTTCGCCGGGTAGTCGCGCGAGGTCACGACCGGGGGCCGAGGCGGGACCGTGTCGACGGTGAACGTGCAGGCCGGCGCCCACTCCGACGCCGTGCCACCGGCGTCGACGGCCCGGGCGGTGAGGCGGTACCGCGTACCGTTGGAAAGCTCTGACGGCAGGCTCGTGAAGACCGTGCCGCTGGTGGAGACCGGGCCGGTCCAGGCGATCCGCCGGTGTCGCTCGCCCACCGGCCAGACCGCGAACTCGGAGCCCACGCCGATGGTGACGGAAGCGGTGACCTGCGGCGTGGTCGAGCCGATCAGGATGCCGCCCGGAGCACAGGCGACACCGCCGACGGCGAGCGATGCCGGGACGGCCGGCGCCGCGGCCCAGGCCGCGGACGGTGTCAGGATGAGCAGACCGGCCGCGGTGGCGGCCATCAGTCCAGAGCGCACGAGAACTCCCCGTCGATTGATGCGTGCCGAGATCTTAGAGAGCAGGTACGACAGAACGCCGGGCCGTCACGGGACCGGGCTCACCCCGTACAGAGAATGGGTCGGATCTTAAGTGGAGGGAGACAGTCGTCTATCCGACTGGGTGGGGACCGAATATCGGATGCCTCGGAGAGGTGTGCGGGCTGAACATGAGGTGTGAATTTCGATCGCGTGCAAGTCGAGGCCAGCGCTGAGCGGCTGCGCGAGTGCCGCCGGCGCATCGAGCCCGCCGTACCGGAGATCATCAACGGGTGGACGCCGTCCGAGCAGGCCATGGCGGACGCCTGCCGGGTGCCACCGGAGGACATCGCCGGTGTCATCGCCCGGCTCAAGCTGCTGCAGGAGATCCTGGACGAGATGCCGCCCAGCCCGAAAGCGCATCGGGTGGCCGCGTTCAACTCTCTCTACCTGACCATCACCCAGCGGGTCGAGACGCACCTGCAGGGCAAGGACGTCGTCGACAAGAACTGGCTCGAGGTGCTCGACGTCGAGTTCGCGCGGCTCTACTTCCGGGCGCTCTCGACCTGGGGTGTGCCGGACATCGACACCCCCGACGCGTGGGAGGTGCTGTTCCGCCGCGGGCAGGACCAGCAGATGAGCACCCTCGAAGCGGCGGTCCTCGGGGTCAACGCGCACATCAACCGGGATCTGGCGCTCGCGCTGATCGCCACCTGGAAGCGGCTGGGCTACACCGGCGACGGGCCGCAGCACCCGGACTACCTGCTGGTCAACAAGATCTTCTACGAGGAGATCCCGCCGTTGCGCCGCCGGTTCGCCAACGCGTGGCAGATGGAGATCGACCGCTGCGTCGGTGAGCTGGACGACTGGAGCCAGCGGGTTCTGGTGCGGACCACCCGGGCCCGGGCCTGGGAGCAGGCCGAGCGGCTCTGGGAGCTGCAGGACGACGAGGACGACTACGACCGGGCCGTGATGGTCATGGACCGGATCGCCGCCGTCGCCGGGGAGACCCTGCTCCGGGGCGCCGGGATCGTGCGCGTGCTGTGGCTGACCGTGCGGGCGGCCGCGGCGAACGTGTGGCATGCGGTGCGGGGCGGGCGCCGGGTGCGGCAGCTGGAGGCGGCAGCCAAGAAGTGACCGGGTGCGGGGTGGGGGTGGCCCTACCTCAGGGTGGCGGGTCAGCCGCAGTGATTCGGGCGGGCGGCGCTGATCTACTCAGGTCTATGGAAATCAACCGTGTGACCAGGGCCGGAGCCCTCTTGCTCGCCCTCGCTGCCCCGCTCTTCCTGATCGCCAATCTGGTCGTCGGGCTGGCCTGGACCGAACCGGCGTTCAGCTGGGCCACCAACAACGTCAGCGATCTGGGGAACGTGACCTGCGGCGTCTGGGACACGACCCGGCCCCGGTACGTCTGCTCGCCCTGGCACGACGCCATGAACGTGGCGTTCGTGCTGACCGCGGTGTTGCTCGTCGCGGGGCTGCTGCTGACACGGCGGGCCCGGGGGCAGGGACGGTGGAGTCTGGCGGCGATGGTGGCCGGGGCGGCCGGGCTCGGGTTGGCCGGCGCGTTCCCGGCGGACGTGAACGAGAACGTTCATCTGCTGGCGGCGGTGCTCGTGTTCCTGCCGGGCAATGCCGGGCTGCTCGCGCTGGGCTGGGCCCGCCGATCACCGGCGGCGCTGGTGTCCGGGCTGCTCGGCCTGACCGGGGCCGTGCTGTTCATCGCGCAGCAGGACGCGGGGATGGGCCTCGGAGCGATGGAGCGGGTCGCCGTGTTCCCGCTGGCGATCTGGGCCTGCTACGCCGGCTGCCGGTTGCTGATCTCCCCAAACCGGGTCGGCGCCGGTAGCCTGCGGCAATGGTCAGCTGGCAGATGAACGGGGTCGCGCACGTCATGCGGCTCGTGTACCGGCGGAAGTTCGTCACCGAGGCTGCCGGCATCCGCACGCTCCGCCGCCCCAAGGGCCCGTCCGCGCCGCCGAAGTCGCTGCGGCGACGGTGGAATGTGACGAGCTCCCGCGTGCAGGGCTTCGACGTGCACCGGATCGGCAAGGCGGAGCGGGCCATCGTGTACCTGCACGGTGGCGCGTACACCAGCGAGATCGTGAGTCAGCACTGGTCGCTCGTCGATCATCTGGCCGCCCGGACCGGCTTCGAGGTCCACGTACCCATCTATGGGCTGTCGCCGAAGCACCATGGCCTGGAAGCGCTGGCCCTGGTCACCGAGGTCGTCCGCGGGCTGGGGAAGCCGTGTTATCTGGTCGGCGACTCGGCCGGCGGCGGGCTGGCGATGCTCGCCGCACAGCAGGAGCCGGACCTGATCAGCGGATTCACGATGATCGCGCCGTGGCTGGATCTGACCATGTCGAACCCGGGCATCGACGAGATCGAACCGCACGATCCGTGGCTCTGCCGGGCCGGGCTGCGGCCGATCGCGGACGCCTGGACGGGCGGGCTGGCGCTCGACGATCCACGGCTGAGCCCGATCCACGGTGATCTCGGCGGGCTGCCGCCGGCGCAGATCCTGGTCGGGACCCGAGACATCACGCTGCCCGACTGCCGCCTGCTGCGCTCGAAGCTCGGCGCGAACCTGACCTACCACGAGCAGGAGGGCGCGATCCACGTCTACCCGCTGCTGCCGGTCCCCGAGGCGAAGGCCGGCCGGCGGGCCGTCGTGGAACACATCCGCGCGACCGCCGCCTGACATCCGCCACCCCCTCCACGGTCTCGGACGCGGCCACCTAAGTTAATGAATAATCCGCTCTAAACTGGACCACATCGAGGCTGAAACAGCAGTTCAGCTCCACTTTCGACGCTTGGACCTTCCCAACAAGTTAACGCTGAATTACAGTGCGTGCAGACACCGCGGGGCCACCCCTGGCGGTCCGATCAGTCGCGCGCTCCTGGTACGAACCCTCGCGTCGAAACGAGAGAGCCATGCAGAGACATCGGGTCCTTTTCCCTGCCTTGACCGCGTTCGTGGTCACCTCACTGGCCGCCGCCGGCTGTAGTTCGGGCTCCACGCCGAGCACCGCCGAGGCCGGCACCTCCACTCTCACCAAGCCACCGATCACCGTCGGCTTCCTCAATCCGAACGGCGGCCCGGTGCCGCAGCCCGGTACCGACACCGGCGTGCAGGCGGCGCTGTCCTACATCAACGGCGAGTTCGGCGGCGTCAACGGCCATCCGATCGAGGTGGTCCCCTGCGACACCGACACCACGCCGGAGAAGGCGCAGTCCTGCGCCAACACGTTCGTGGAGAAGAAGGTCGTCGCGGTCCTGGACGGCTACAACCTGTCGTCCAGCGCCGCGCTGCCGCCGCTGACCGCCGCGCAGATCCCGCTGGTCGGCATGATCCCGTTCGACTCGGTGACCGGCGCCAAGCCGGACAACCGGGTGTTCTTCGCCGCCCCGCAGGCGTCGTTCCTGGTCGGGGCGCTGCAGGCGTTCCAGTCCGAGGGCAAGAAGTCGGTCACGCTGGCCCTGGTCGACACGCCGTCGTCGCACCAGACCATCGACAACCTGCTGCCGGCGCTGTCGAAGGCGCTCGGCATCGAGGCGAAGGGCATCTACTTCTCCCCGACCAGCCCGAACTTCACCGCCGTGGCCTCCGCGATCGCGAAGGACAACCCGGACGTCGGCGGGCTGGTCGCGGCGCCGAGCGAGGCGGTCTGCACGGCGCTGGTCAAGGCGCTGCGGCAACTGCAGTACAAGGGTGAGATCTTCACGGCCGCGTGCACCGACTACATCGAGGGCGCGCCGGAGCAGGCCGCCGGTGGCGCGCTCTACTCGTCGAACTGGCTGCCCACCGCGTCGCCGTACGCGCCGCTGGAGGTGCAGAGCGAGCTAGCGCTCGCCGACAAGCACATCTCGGCGGTGGAGGGCGGCACCGCCGGGTACTACGCGATCGGCGAGTTCGCGCTGCTGGTCAACCTGGCGAAGGCCCTGACCGCGTCCGGCGCCACGGACAGCGTGACCGGCGCGGAGGTCCTGAAGACCCTCAAGGGACTCAAGGACTTCCCGTCCTTCCTCGGCCCGAGGATCACCTGCGGCAGCGCCACCTCACCGAACTGCACGACGCAGATGCTGCTGTTCAGCGTGCAGCCGGACGGCTCGACCAAGCCGGTCACCGGCGACTGGATCACCCCGGCCCCGCAGGTCCTCGGGGCCATTCCCGGGGCGGTCTAGTCCGGCATGGATCAGCTGCTGCTCTTCGTCACGCTCGGCTTCGCCGGTGGAGCCGTCTACGCGGTGATCGCCGCGTCCCTCGTGTCCCTGCACGCCGCCACCGGAGTCCTCAACTTCGCCCAGGGGTCGCTGGCCCTGTGGGGCGTGTGGGTGGTGGCCGAGCTACGGCGAAGCGGCACGCTCGTCCTGCCCGTCGGGTCGATCGGCCTGAGCCCCGAGCCGATGGCCGCGTGGCCGGCCGTCGCGCTCGGGGTCGCCAGTGTCGCCGGTCTGGCGTTCGCGGCGCACTGGCTGGTGTTCCGTCCGCTGCGGGCGGCGCCGCCGCTGGCCCAGGTGGTGGCCTCGGTCGGGTTGATGCTGGCGATCGCCTCGCTGGTGCCGCTGCGCTTCCCGACCGAGGGCGCGCTGGCCGCCCCGCTGCTCACCGACCGGACGCTGACCGTGGCCGGCGCCGTGGTCAACGTCAGCGACCTGATCCTGCTGGCCACGGCGCTGGTGCTGGCCGGGGCACTGTCGGCGTACCTGCGGTTCACCCGGTGGGGTGTGGCGACCCGGGCCGGCGCGGAGAACGAGCTCGCCGCCCGGCTGACCGGGCTGTCACCGGACCGGCTGGCCGGCGTCATGTGGCTGCTGACCGGCGCGGCGACGGCCCTGGTGGCGATCCTGGCCGCGCCCACGCTCGGCCTCGATCCGATCGGCTACATGTTCTACGTCCTGCCCGGCCTGGCAGCCGCCCTGCTGGCCCGGCTCACCTCGATCATGGTGGCCGCGGTGACCGGCCTGGCCATCGGCGTCCTGCAGTCGATCCTGCTGTTGCTGGCCACCACCGACGGCTGGCCGGCCTGGGCACAGGCCGGGCTCGGCGAGGCGGTGCCGTTCGTCCTGGTGGTCTTCGCGCTGGTGGTGCTCGGCAAGAGCATCCCGGCCCGAGACGCGCCGGGACCGGCCCGGATGCCCGCCGTGGTGCTGCCGTCCCGGCCGTGGATCGCCGCCGGTGCGCTGCTGGCCGGGGCGGTCCTCGCCATCGGGCTGACGTCGGGCAGCTGGCGGTTCGGCGTCGTCACCTCGATCATCATGGCGCTGATCGCGTTGTCGCTGGTCGTGCTGACCGGCTATCTGGGTCAGATCTCGCTCGCCTCGATGGCGTTCGCCGGCAGCGGCGGATTCCTGCTGTCCCGGATCACGATGAACACCGACATCCCGTTCCCGCTGGCGATCCTGCTGTCCGCCGGTGTCGCGACGCTGGTCGGCGTCGTCGTCGGCCTGCCCGCGCTGCGGGTCCGCGGCGCCCAGCTCGCGGTGGTGACCCTGGCCGGGGCGGTGGCCGTGCAGCAGCTGGCGTTCGCCAATCCGGCGCTGACCCCGTTCGAGGGCAACCTGATCCACGGGCCCACCCTGTTCGGCTGGGACCTGGCGGTACGCAGCGGCACCGACCTGACCACCACGGCGTTCGCCGCCACCGTCGTCGTCATCGTCGGTGTGCTCGCCATCGCCGTCGTCCGGCTGCTCGCCGGCGCGACCGGCCAGTCGTTTCTGGCCGTACGCTCCAACGAACGCGCCGCGGCAGCCGCCGGCATCAACGTCGCCCAGGTCAAGCTCGCCGGCTTCGCGCTCTCGGCGTTCCTGGCCGGGGTCGGCGGATGCCTGATCGGATACAGCCGCTCGCAGCTCTCCGCCGAGTCGTTCAACGTCGTCGTCGGGCTCAGCGTGCTGTGCATGGCGTACGTCGGCGGCATCACCCGGATCAGCGGCGCCCTCATCGCCGGGCTGATCGCCCCGCTCGGTGTCGTCTACACCCTGCTCAACAGCACCCTCGGCCTCGGCCGGTACTACACGCTCATCGCCGCCTGCGCCCTGGTCCTGACCGCGGTGCTCAACCCCGTCGGGATCGCCGGCGGGACCACCGGGCGGCTGCGCCGCCGTCCACACCGGGAGGTTGCCCTGTGAGCCCGCTGCTGGCCACCGAAGGACTGACCGTCCACTACGGCGGCGTCCGGGCCAACACCGGCATCGGCATCACCGCCGACGCCGGGGAGGTCGTCGGGCTGATCGGACCCAACGGCGCCGGCAAGACCACGTTCGTCGACGCCGTCACCGGGTTCACCCCGGCACAGGGCGTCGTCACGGTGGCCGGCAGGCGGATCGACCGGCTCGCACCGCACGATCGGCGGCGGGCCGGGCTGGCCCGCACCTGGCAGGCCGGGGAACTGTTCATGGACCTGACCGTGCGGCAGAACATCGCCGTCGCGGCGGGCCGCCGGCCCCTGCGCAACCTCTGGGACGACCTCGCCGGACGGCGCGGTCGCGGGCACGATGCTCAGGACGTACTCCGCATGTTCGATCTTGAATCGGTGGCCGATCGCAAGCCCGGCGAACTCAGTCTCGGCCGGCAGAAGATCGTCGGGGTGGCGCGGGCGCTGGCCGGAGAGGTGCGCGTGATCCTGCTCGACGAGCCGGCCGCCGGGCTGGACACCGAGGAGAGCGCCGAGTTCGGGCGGCACGTGCGGGCGATCGCCGCATCGGGCCTGGCGGTGCTGCTGATCGACCACGACATGACGCTGGTCGCGGGCATCTGCGATCGGGTGTACGTGCTGGACTACGGCGTCGTCATCGCCGACGGGACACCCTCCGACGTGCTGGCCGATCCGGCGGTGCGGACGGCGTACCTGGGATCGGAGCTCGTGCCGTGAGCGATGTGCTGACCCTGACCGGCATCACCGCCGGCTATGCGGGCATCCCGGCCGTCCGCGACCTGGACCTGAGCGTCGCCTCCGGAGAGATCGTCGCCATGCTCGGGCCGAACGGCGCCGGCAAGACCACCACCCTGCTCACGGCGGCAGGCGTCATCACACCGATGTCCGGCGTCGTCACCGCGTTCGGCAAACCCCTGCACAGACGCCTGGAGCAGAACGCGCGCGCCGGTCTCGTCCTGGTTCCGGACACGAGAGGCGTCTTCCACACCCTTTCGGTACGGGAGAACCTCGCCTTGGCCGGAGGCGACCCGGGCGAGGCACTCGACCTGTTCCCGGCGCTGAAGGGTCTGATGTCCCGCCGATGCGGCCGGCTCTCCGGCGGCGAACAGCAGATGCTCGCCATCGCCAAAGCCCTGGTCCGCCGCCCGCGGGTCCTGCTGATCGACGAGATGAGCATGGGTCTGGCCCCGGTCGCGGTCCAGGCCCTGCTGCCCAGCATCCGTGCGCTCGCCGACCGCCTCGGCGTCGGCGTGCTCCTCGTCGAACAGCACATCGACCTGGCCCTGTCGATCGCCGACCGGGCCGTCGTGCTGCACCACGGGCGGGTTTCACTGACCGGTCCGGCGGCTGAGCTACGCGCCGACCGGCACGCTGTCGCCGACGCCTATTTCGGCGGTTGAATCCGGTGGTCATCGGCTGCGAGCGTGGATCCGCTCGATCGTGCCCGCCTTCAGGCGTTCCACCTCGACGATCGTGAAGCCGGCTGCCTCGACCAGGGGCAGCTGGCGGCGCGTCATGTGCTCCCCCGCGGTCCGGATCGTGATCTGTTCGAACAACCATTGGGCGGCCCGGAGCGGCGGCACACTGCTGCCGATGTGATCCAGGAGCAGCAGCCGGCCGCCCGGGGCCAGAACCCGCCCGGCCTCGGCGATCGCCGCCCGCGGGTCGGGGATGGCACAGAGCGCCAGGGCGCAGACGACCGTGTCGAACGAGGCGTCCGCGAACGGCAGCCGGGTGGCGTCGCCCTCGCGCAGCTCGACCGGCCTGGTCGCCCGCTGCCGGGCCACGGCGAGCATCGCGGGGCTCAGGTCGATACCGGTGACGGACGCCTCGATCGGGTAGTGCGGCAGGTTGCGCCCGGTGCCCACGCCGACGTCGAGGATCCGTCCGGTCGCCCGGGCGCCGATCCACTCCCGGCCGCCGGCGAACCAGTGCCGCTCCAGGAACGCGATCTGCCGGTCATAGGTGGGCGCTGTCTTGTCCCACACTCGGCGTGCCTTGGCCGTCGCCTCGTCCACCGCGTGCCTCCCCGGGTCCGGTCAGATCATCGCCACGATCTCCACCTCGATCAGGTACCCCGGGGCGAACAGCGCGGGAACGGCAACGAGCGTACTGGCCGGAGGCGAGCCGCGCCGCAGAGCGCCGACGATGCCGGGCAGCAGCTCCGGCCGGTAGTCGACCACCCAGATCGTCTCCTTCACCACGTCGTCCCAGGTCGCACCGACTGCGGACAGCGCGATCGTGATGTTCTCGGCGATCTGTCCGGCCTGCGCGGCGTGATCCCCCTGAGCGCCCCAGGCGACCTGGCCGGAGAGGAACACCATCGTTCCGGTGGCGGTGACGACCTGGCTGATCCCGGGCGGCGCGAACACACCCTCGGGGTTGATCCTCCTCATGCCGGGTGCCCGTCCGGACGGACCGGGCCGGCCGCGGTCGCGACGTGCTCACCGGTGCGCAGCCGGGCGAAGAGGCCGTCACGGTCGGGAACTCGCCGGCCGGCCGCATAGGCGACGTCGAGGCCGGAGAGCCGCTCGGCCAGCTGCCGGGACAGGTCCGGAGTGGACGCGATCAGGCCGCTGAGGACGGTCCGCAGCGCGAGCGTCTCCGGGGTGAACGAGGCCATCAGCGCGGTCTGCGCCCGGGTGTCGCGCAGCAGGGCGGCGCCGACCGGGTGGCGTTCCTCGTGGTACGTGTCGAGCAGCGCCTCGTCCGCGCGCCCGGTCACGACGGCGGCCAGCTTCCAGCCGAGGTTGTGCGCGTCCTGGATGCCGACGTTCATGCCGACGCCGCCGGCCGGGAAGTGCATGTGCGCGGCGTCGCCGGCCAGCAGGACCCGCCCGGCCCGGTACGCCGAAGCCTGCCGGGTGGCGTTGCCGAACCGGGACAGCCAGCGAGGGTCGCGCATGCCGTAGTCGGTGCCGGCGATCCTGCGTACCGTCGCTCGCAGCTCGTCGAGGCCGAGCTCCCCCGGCCAGTCCGGGCGGTGGGATCCCGGGTCGATGCCGACGAGCCGGTGGACGCCACCGGGCAGCGGCACCACCATGAGGCCGCCCTCGGCGCCGGAGAACATCGCCGTCCCGGTCGCCGGTGGAGCGTCGAGGGTGACGTCGCCGAGCCAGCCCCACGTGGTCGTCGCGGTGCCGGGGAAGTCGATGCCGGCCGCCTGCCGGATCGTGCTCCGGGCGCCGTCGCACCCGGCCACGTACCGGGCCGCCAGCACCTCGCCGCCCTCCAGCTCGATACCCTCGGCCGTCAGTCCGGCGACCCGCACACCCCGGCGGATCGTCGCGCCCATGGCCAGCGCGCGTTCCTCGAGAAGCTCCTCGGTGCGGCGCTGCGGCAGCGCCAGCGTGAACGGGTACGGGGTGTCCAGCACCGAGAAGTCCAGCAGGTCCGGCAGCGAGCCGAAGTGCCCGCGCGGGATCCGCCCGCCCTCGGCGAGGAACCGGTCGAGCACCCCACGGCAGTCGAAGATCTCCAGCGTCCGGGGGTGGACGGTGAGCGCCTTCGAGTGAGGGTCTCGCTCGGTGCGAGCCTCGACGACGGTCACCGATGCACCGCCCAGGCGCAGCTCACCCGCCAGCCACAGACCGGTGGGCCCGGCGCCCACCACCACGACGTCCTGCATATCCCGACCTCCTATTGGTCACTGACCAAGGAGTACATTTGGTCGGTGACCAAGAGTCAAGGTGATGTGGTGCGGGTCGCGCTCGAAGTGCTCGACGAGCAGGGGGCGGCCGGCGTCTCGATGCGCGCCATCGCACAGCGTCTCGGCGTACGGATGAACTCGGTCCTCTGGCACGTCAAGAGCAAGAGTCGCCTCGACGAGCTGATGGCCGACGCCATCGTCGCGGGGGTGTCACTCGACGGGCTGCCGGAGTCGTGGCGGGAGCGGGCGGCCGAGATCATGCGGCGGTACCGCCGGGCGCTGCTCGCTCATCGCGACGGGGCGGCCGTGGTCGCGGGCACCTACGCCTCCGAGCCGGCGACGCTCGACACCGCGGAGGCGCTGGTCGCGGCACTGCTCGACGGCGGGCTGCCGGAGCGGGAGGCGGCGTGGACCTGCTGGAGCCTGCTCTACTTCGTGCTCGGGCTGACCCAGGAGGAGCAGGGCGATCCGCACAGCCTCGACGTGGGCGGACGCGCGGCGCTCACGCGGGTGCTGCCGGGGTTGACCGACGCGTCGTTCGACGAGCGGTTCGAGTTCGGGGTCGGGAAGCTTCTCGCCTAGATGACGCGGCGGACCGGTCGGCGGCGTCGTTGCCGGGTGGGCGGTTCATGTTGTCGCGCCTCAGGAGGCCTGGCGCACCGGCATGCCGGCCAGCCACACGTCGGCGAGGGACTCCAGTGGCACGCCGAGCGCCTGACTGAGACAGACCACGGTTCCGAACGCGGGCGCCGGCAGCCGACCGGCCTCGATCTTGCGAAGGGTCTCCGGGGAGATACCGGCGGCGAGGGCCACCTCACCGAGGCTACGGTCGGCTCGGGCGGTGCGGAGCGCGGCCCCGAGCCGCTGGCCCGCTGCGATCTGTTCCGGGGTGAGCGGTTGGCGAACCATGCCAGCAGGATAGCGCGTGGTATAAAAATACCAGGTATTAATATACCGAGCGGGGAGGGAACCTCATGATCGAGTTGAAGTCGTCCGCCGAGATCGGCCTGATGGCCGTGACCGGACGGTTCGTCGGCGAGCTTCTCGCCGAGCTGCGCGACGCCAGTGCCGTCGGCGTCGACCTGATGGACCTGGAACACCTGGCGCGCCGGCGCATCAAGGAGCGTGGCGCCGAGAGCTGCTACTGGGACTACGCGCCGTCGTTCGGCCGCGGCCCGTTCCGCAACGTGCTCTGCCTGTCGGTCAACGACGCGGTGCTGCACGGGCTGCCGCACAAGTACGTGCTCCGCGACGGCGACCTGCTCAGCATCGACATGGCGGTCAGCGTCGACGGGTGGGTCACCGACTCGGCGCTCTCCTTCGTCGTCGGCACGCCCGACCCCGCCGACCTGCGCGTGATCGAGGCGACCGAGGTGGCGCTGGAAGCAGCCATCGAGGCGGCACAGCCCGGCGGCCGCATCGGCGACATCTCGGCGGCGATCGGCGCTGTCGCCCGCGAGTACGGGTACGGCGTCAACATGGAGTTCGGCGGCCACGGCCTCGGCCGCACCATGCACGAGGCCCCGCACATCGCCAACGACGGCCGCGCCCGCCGCGGCATGAAGCTCGAACCCGGCCTCACGATCGCCATCGAGCCGTGGCTCTGCAAGACCACCGACAAGATCAAATTTGACGAGGACGGCTGGACGATCCGGTCCGCGGACGGTTCCCGCACGGCGCACTCGGAGCACACGGTGGCGATCACGGCCGCCGGTCCGCAGGTGCTCACCCGCCGCCCGGGCGAGACCGCCGGCTCCCACCTGCGGGCCGGTCAGCCGTCCGCGACCTCCTGACCGGAGCGCATCGAATCGCGGGTGGCGGGTAAACCAGCCGGTCATGGAGACCGACGACCGCAACGCCATGCCGGACAGCCAGTTCGCCTTTCCCCGGGTGCGCAAGGAACCCCTCGGCGACGCGAGCCACGTGCGGAACGCCATCGCCCGGTTCGACCAGGTGAAGGACGTCAGCGACGAGGAACGCGACGAGGCGTTCCGGCGTATCCGGCGGGCCGCGAAGAAGTTCGGCGTGGAGATGACCGAGACCCGGTGGCAGGAACTGGGAAAACCGTCATAGGGTGGCGGCGCACCGGTTCGGGCGCCGGCAATTGACCCTGTACGAGACATGATCGGGCACTCCATCATGGAAGGTGGCAACGTCGCCCACCGTCAGGAGCGCCCGTGGACCTCATCGACATCCGCGCCGGTGACCTCTTCGAGCAGGGATTCCCCGCTCTGGCGCACGGCGTGACGTGCGCCGGCGTCATGGATCACGACTTCCGCGTGCGCTGGCCGGCGATGTACGACCGCTATCGCGAACGCTGCCGGGCCGGGAACCTGCGCCTCGGCGGCATGATGTCGTGGAAGACGCCGGAGGGCCTGCTCGTCTACAACCTCGCCATCCACCAGCGTGCCGGCGGGCCGCTGGACGTGCCCGCGCTGCGCAGCGCGCTCGCGGCGGCGCTGGACGACGCCGAGATGCGCGAGATCCCGTCGATCGGGCTGCCGCCGCTCGGTGACTGGGCCGTCGTCGAGCCCGCGGTCCGGGACTCGGCGGCCGGCCGCAAGGTCCGCGTCGTCATCGTCGGACCCTGATCCGAGGACCCATGCCGTCCACCTTCTTCGGGCAGCCACGCCCGCTGGCCAACCTGTTCGGTGTCGAGCTGTGGGAACGGTTCTCGTTCTACGGCATGCAGGGCATCCTGCTGATCTACCTGTACTACGCGGCCGCCGACGGCGGGCTCGGCATCGATCAGGGGACCGCGACCAGCATCGTCGGCGCCTACGGCGGAGCCGTGTACCTCTCGACGATCCTCGGCGCCTGGGTGGCCGACCGGCTGCTCGGCGCGGAGCGGGTGCTGTTCCTCAGCGCCGTGCTCGTGATGTGCGGGCACATCGCACTCGCGGCGCTGCCCGGGCTCGCCGGCGTCGGCACCGGACTCGTGCTCATCGCCATCGGCAGCGGCGGCGTCAAAGCCAACGCGACGTCGATGGTCGGCAACCTCTACGACGAGAAGGACGAGCGGCGGGACGCCGGGTTCTCGCTGTTCTACCTCGGCATCAACCTCGGGGCGCTGCTCGGGCCGCTGCTGACCGGGCTGGTGCAGACGCGGGCCGGTTTCCACTGGGGTTTCGCGCTCGCCGCCGCCGGGATGGCCATCGGCCTGATCCAATATTGGCTGGGGCGCAAACGGCTCCCGGCCACCGGGCGGGAGGTGCCGAATCCGCTTCCGGTACGGGGGATCTACGTCGCCGCGGCCGTCTTCGTGGCGCTGGTGGTCGTCGTCGTCGCCGCCGCCGTGACCGGGTTGCTGGCCGCCGATCGACTGTCGACGATCGTGGTGGTGCTGAGCGTCATCGCCTCGATCGGCTACTTCGCCCTCATCCTGTCGAGCCGGCGGATCTCGGAGGTCGAGCGGCGGCGGGTGCTCGCCTTCGTGCCGATGTTCCTGGCCAGTGCGGCGTTCTGGTCGCTCTACCAGCAGCAGTTCACCGTTGTCACGATATATTCGGACGAACGACTTGATCGTACGATCAGCGGCTGGGAGATGCCGGTCTCCTGGGTCCAGTCGATCAACCCGATCTTCATCATCGTCCTCTCCGGAGTCTTCGCCGCCCTCTGGACCCGTCTCGGTGACCGCCAGCCGTCCACGCCCCTGAAGTTCGCGGCCGGAACCGTCATCATGGGCGTCGCGTTCCTGCTCTTCCTCCCCCTGGCCGGCGGCGGCCCGAACAGCGCGCCGCTGCTGGCGCTGGCCGGCATCCTCCTCGTCTTCACGATCGCGGAGCTGCTGCTCTCCCCCGTCGGCCTCTCCCTCTCCACCAAGCTGGCGCCGCATGCGTTCCACACCCAGATGGTGGCGTTGTTCTATCTGTCGGTGGCCCTCGGCACCGCCATGTCGGGAACGCTGGCCGGCTATTACGACCCGTCCTCCGAGACCGTTTACTTCGGCCTCCTCGGCGCCATCGCCATCGTCCTGGGGCTGGCGCTGGCCGCGGTGGCCCGCCCCATCTCCCGCCTGATGAGCGGAGTCCGCTGAGGCGGGCCACCGGATACGCGCGTACAGCGATGCCTTCCTCACCGGCCGGGCGGAGGACGGCGACTGGCGCCAGGACGGCTGCGGACGTCCCGCGGGCCGGTCAGCCGAGCCGGACCTCGCCCTGGTTGAGGACTCGGGGGTGGAAGTAGGCCGCCTGGATCTCGGCGTTCGTGTTGTTCGCCCGGAGTTGCTCGGACCAGATCATGAAGTAGGCCCAGCGGGTCTGGGACGTGAGCAGCGCGGCGTTGGGGACCTTGCCCATTTCGGCGATGGCGATGGGCTTGCCTGCTGCTATCGACTGGATCTGCTGGTAGTCGGCGGTGGACGGGTAGGACTTGTACCAGGCGTCCAGCGAGACCACGTCGACGTAAGCAGCGCCGGGGTAATAGGAGGACCAGCCGCCGGCCGGGTTGTCCTGCACATTCCAGACCCAGATGAGATTGGTCAGGCCCTGGCTGTCGAAATAGTCCTTCATCTGCTGGTAGATCTTCGCGCCGCCGTTCGCGCCGGAACGGCCGCCCCACCAGTTCCACGTCTCGTTCATCTCGTGGAAGGGACGCCACAGCACCGGCACTCCGGCGTCGCGGAGCTGGCGCAGATAGGGCACCACTTCGGCCATCCGGGAACGCCAGGTCGTGTTCAGCGCGGTGCCGCCGGTGACGATCTGCTGGAATTGCGTGGCCGAGATCTGCGTTTTCACGCCGCCCTCGAATTCGCAGGTGCGGCCGACGGTGGGTGAGCAGGCGTGCCAGGTCAGGGCGACCAGCGAACCGTTCCGCCACTCGGTGAGAGCCTGGTCGACGACGCGCTGGCGGTTGTTCACGTCGTCGGCGCGGAACATCATGTCGCCGCCCCACAGGCCCGGCCACTGACCGGTGACGGCGTTGACCTGCGCCGTGTACTGGCCGGGCGAACTTGCCGGCTCCTTGTTGTGCTGGCCGGAGACGATGCTGGTCCCAGTGATCGACTTCAGATAGTTGATCACCGTGGTCCTGCTTGTCGCGGGGAAGGCGTGAGCGGGGACGGGGAGGAGCGTGGCGCCGAGGAGCAGGGCAGCGCCGATCGTTGCGGGGATTCTCACGGCAAGACCTCCTTAGGGGTACGCGGTGACGTCGTCCACGACGAGCCGGGCCCGTTCCGGCCCACCGGTGTAGAAGGACAGTTGCGTGACCTCCCGAAGGTTCAGCTGCCCGGACGGTGCCCACGGCGGCTGACGGAACGCGTCGAACGGGACGGTCACCGTTCCGGAGGCGTCGTCCGGGAGCGTGTACTCCCAGTAGGCGCCGCCGGCCACGAACTGGATGCTCACCGTGGTGCGGCCGAGCGGCCGTTGCAGGGCGAGCCGCAGGCCCCGCTGACCCCAGAGGTCCTTCGCGGGGAAGCTGCGGGTGATGCCGGCATACCCGGCCGCCGACGGATCGGCGTCGATCTGCATGCCGTGTCCGGGGAGAAGGGTCAGGTTCACCGGTCCGCCGCCGGCATTCCTGACGTACGCCGCACCGAGCTGTGCCGAGTCCTCATAGCCATCGAAGTCGTCGATCACCACCGGCGACGTCGGCAGGGCCCGCGTCGTGAAGGAGGCGACCGGCGAGACGGTCGTCCCTTTCGCGTTGATCGCTCTGACCTGCCAGTAGTAGGTGGTCCCGGGATCGAGCGGTGTCCCGTTGTCATATCCGGATGTCTCCGAGACAACAGTGATCACCGGCGAACTGAGATCGGGCTTGCGCGACACCGTCAGCTCGTAGGCGCCGGCGTCAGCGGCCGGACTCCACGCGAAACGGTCCGGGCCGATCACCGCGGTCGCGCCCGGGGCAGGGGTGAGAGCGGTGAACGGGCCGGGCGCCGCGCTGACCGGAACCGATCGCACGAACCGCACCGGTGACGGTCCACCGGCGCCGACGGCGACGACCCGGTACCAGCTGTCGCCACGCCCGCGGACATCGGTCCACGGCGCCTGGTCGTCGGAGAGCACGCCGGGGTGCGCGGCGACCCACGGCCCCCACGGTGTGCGGGACCGCTCGACCCGGTAACCGGTCGCGCCCGCCGCTCCCCGCCAGGCCAGCACGTTCAGGCCGGCACGCTGGGTCACCGACGTCAGCAGCGGAGTGTTCCTGGTCGGCGTGAGCCGGGCGCCGAGAGCTTCGGCGTACGACATCTGGGCCTTGACCGCAATCGTCATCCGCTGGTCGTCGCCCGGATAGTGGAACGTGAATCCGTCGTCGTGCTGGACGTAACCGTGGTCGTCGGCGTGCCCGAACAGCGACCAGGACAGCATCCCGGTGACCGCGCGGTCGTCCACGAGCGGATCGAACAACGAGCTGCTCGCGGCGGTGGACGCGTACTCCCCCGCGATGTAGACCTTGCCGGCGGCCGCGACCGTGGCGGCGTCGGACGCCACCTTCGCCGCGGTCGGCGGGTAGTAGTGGACGTCCACGATGTCGACGGCGGCGTCCGCCAGGGTGTCCGGGTCGATGTCGAAGCGCCGGCCCGCCGCCACCAGCTGTCTCGGCGCCCACTTCTTGAACAGCGCGGCGTTCGCGGCGATCCAGGACGGGGTCATGCCCTCGAGCTCGTTGCCCAGCTCCCATGCCATGATCGCCGCGTCGTCGCGGTAGCGCTTGCCGGTGAGC
This sequence comes from Actinoplanes sp. OR16, assembly GCF_004001265.1. GTDB lineage: Bacteria > Actinomycetota > Actinomycetes > Mycobacteriales > Micromonosporaceae > Actinoplanes. The sequence goes on from NZ_AP019371.1 coordinate 9,153,369, forward strand.
GGGTTGACCCGGTCCATCACCCGCTTGACGTAGTGCTGATAGTCGGCGATCACCCGCGGGTCGGTGTAGAACGCCTCACCGGGCAGCCCGTACGGATCGGTGAAGTCGCGGTGTCCACCGTGGTAGTACGCCCACTCGTCGGTGAGCGGCAGGATCAGCTTGATGCCGAGCGTGCCGGCGTAGGCGATCGCGTAGTCGACGGTCGCGAAGGCCTGCTCGTTGAGAGGGCCGGTGGTGTCCGGCAGGATCGACTTCGGGTTGCCGGTGGAGGCGAGCATGTGCGAGCGGACCACGGTGAGGCCCATGGCCTTCGCGGTGTCGAGGGCGTCGCGGATCCGGAAGCGGGTGGGGTAGCCGACGCCGCCGACGTTCTCGTCCAGGCCCAGCCAGTAGATGTTGGTGCCGGCGAAGCGGAACGGTTTCCCGCCGAGTTCCAGGGTGGCGCCGTCGCGGGTGACGAACGCGGCGCGGGAGTGGGCGGATGCCGGCTGGGGGAAGAGGGCCAGGCAGAGGGCGGCGGCGATGACGGTTCGGAGCAGTCTCATTCCCGGCCCCCGAGGACGGTCGCCAGGTCGGTGAGGACCCAGGGTGCCTTCACGGCGTTCGGGTCGAGGTCGATCGGGGCCCGGACGTGCAGCACCGTCGATTCGCCGGGCAGCAGGGTGACGAAGCCCTGATCGGCGGTGGCGTCCGGGTGGATGCGGTCGGGCTGCAGCAGGAGGTCGCGGGCCACGCCGGCGGCGACGATGTGCACGTCGAGGCCGCCGGGCACCGGGGTGGTGGTGACGGTCAGGCCGGGGTCGGCGTCGGCACCGTCCGAGGCGAACCACAGGGCCCTCTCCCGGCCCAGGGCCGCTACGACGATGGCCGCGTCGCCGGCGTCGATCGGGATGACCGATACCTCACGAGCGGGCACGGCGACCTGATGAGAAACGGACTCCAGCACCGCGCCGTCGGCGGAGCGGAATTCCAGGTGCAGCTCGCCTTCCCAGGGCAGCGCATGGTCGTTGAGAACGGCTACGCCGCGGGGCTGGATGGTCAGGGCGCGGTCGGCGTACATCTCTTTCAGGGCGTGGTAGAGCGGTTTGAACCGTCCTGCTCCGTCGATGGCCGCCCACGATGTCACCGGCCAGAGGTCGTTGAGTTGCCAGACGACGGTTCCGGCGGTGTGCGGCCAGTGCGAGCGCCAGTGCTCGATTCCGGTTCGCACGGCGCGGACCTGGTTGAGCTGCGTCAGGTAGTGCCAGGCCTCGGTGGTTCTCGGCGCCGGAAGGTGGTGCGCGAGGCCGCGGGCGAGTTTGCCGTTTCCGTCCTCGGCCTTCTGGTGGTGCAGGACGCCCGGAGAATCGGGGAGCATCGGGTCGTCGGAGACGGCGTCGCGCAGGGTCCGCCAGGCGGGCGGCGCCTGCCAGCCGAATTCGGCGACGAATCGGGGCGCCGAATCGCGGTAATGCGTGTAGTCCGCGCGGTTCCACACCTCCCACGAGTGGAAGGTCTGGTGATCGGGGTCGTTCGGCTCGTGATCCCACGACCCTGACCAGGGACTTCCCGCCTGATAGGGCCGGGACGGGTCCAGTTCGGCGACGATCGACGGCAGGATGTCGAGGTAATAGGAATCGCCCCAGCTGAGATCGCCGCCCGGCTGCGAGGTCCACCCGGAGACGCCGCGCAGCCACAGATTCTCGTTGTTGCCGCTCCACGTGATGAGGCTCGGATGCGGCGACAGCCGGGTCACGTTGTCGCGCGCCTCGGCGATCACCTCGGAACGGATCGGGTCCTCCTCCGGATAGCAGGCGCACGCGAAGAGGAAGTCCTGCCACACCATCAGGCCGAGTTCGTCGCACACCTCGTAGAAGGCGCGGTCCTCGTAGATGCCGCCGCCCCACACCCGGATCAGATTGACGCCGGCGTCGGCGGCCTGCCGCAGCCGCAATTCGTAGCGTTCCCGGGTCATCCGGGACGGGAAGATGTCGTCCGGGATCCAGTTGACGCCCTTCACCAGGATCGGGGTGTCGTTCACGTGGATGACGAATCGGGTTCCGGCGTCGTCCGGTGACCTGTCGATCGCCACGCTGCGGAACCCGACACGACGCTCCCACCGGTCGAGCTCCTGATCGCCGTCGGTCAGCACGACGGTGAGCGTGTGCAGGGCGGGTTCACCGTGGCCCGCCGGGTCCCAGCGGGAAGCCGATGAGAGCTCCAGCTCCCTTCGTACCGAATCGGCATTGACCGGAACCGTATCGACCAGGTCTCCATCGAGGAGGATCCGCGCGCTGAGCGCGCGATCCCGCGAGCGCTCGATCTCCGCGGTCAGGTTCAGCTTTCCCACCCCGTTCTCGTACGTGGTGAGCGGCCGCACCGCCGCGATCCGGGCCGTGCTCCAGCCTTCGAGGCGGACGTTTCGCCAGATGCCGGCGGTGACCAGCGTCGGACCCCAGTCCCAGCCGAAGGAGGCCGCCATCTTGCGGATGAACGGGAACGGTTCGGGATAGGCGTTCGGGCGCGGGCCGAGAAGCGCTTCCACGGCGGCGGTCTCGGTGTAGGCCGAGGTGAACGCGACGGTGAGGTCGGCTTCGCTCTCCAGCAGCGACGTCACGTCGAACCGATGGGTCCGGTGCATGTTCTTGGTCTCGCCGACGACCTCGTCGCCCACGGAGATCCGCGCGACCGTGTCCAGACCGTCGAAGACCAGGTCGATGCGGTCGTGCCGGGGGCCGTTCCAGGCGATCGGCCGGGAATACGTCCAGTCCTCGCGGCCGACCCAGGCGACCGTCTTCTCGTTGTCGTCCAGAAACGGATCCGGAATGCGGCCGGCGGCGAGCAGATCGGTGTGGACGCAACCGGGAACGGTGGCCGGGAGGTCGATGTCGCGGCCCCGGAGGCGCCACTGTCCGGACAGGTCCTGATGAGTTGTCACTTCGTCGCTCCCGCGGTGATGCCGTTGTAGATGAAGCGCTGCAGCAGCAGGAAGAACACGACCGTGGGCAGGATGACGATCATGGTGCAGGCAGCGATGGTCTCCCACTGCGCTCCATAGGGGCCCTTGAATCGGAACAGCGCCGTGGAGATGACGCTCAGATCGGGCGAGCGCAGATAGAGGAAGGGGATGTAGAACTCGTTGTAGATGGCGATTCCCTTGATGATCGCCACGGTCGCGATGGCCGGTTTCATCAGCGGCAGGATGATCCGCCGGTAGATGGTGAAGCGCGTCGCGCCGTCGATCATCGCGGCCTGGTCGAGGCTCGGTGGAATCGACTGCATGAACTGGATGAAGATGTAGATCGAGATGATGTCGGTGCCGAGGAACAGCACGATCGCCGAACCGGGCGTGTTGACCAGGCCCATCGATTTCACGATCTGGTACGTCGCGACCTGCGTGGTGACGCCCGGAACCAGCGCGGCGACCAGGAACAGGCCGAGCACCAGGCGTTTGAACGGGAAGTCGAAACGGCTCACCGCGTAGGCCGCGAGAGTGCCGACCAGGATCGTGCCGGTCAGCGAGATCACCAGGATGACGGTGGTGTTCCAGAAGCCGAGCAGCATCCGCCCTTCGGTCCAGGCCGTGGCGAAGTTGTCGAAGTTGAACCAGTTCCGCGGCGGCGTCAGCGGGCCGGTGGAGTTGTATTCGGCGTGCGTCTTGAAGGCGGCGAAGAGGACGACGGTCAGCGGGAGCAGGACGACGATCGAGGCTAGGACGAGCGACAGGTACTTGATCGGATTCTTCATGACAGGGTGACCTCTTCGTCGGGGACGAGACGCCGCTGGAACCACGTGATCAGCAGGACGATGAGCAGCAGCACCACGGCCATCGCCGACGCCAGCCCGATCTGCCGGAACTGGAACGCGGTCTCGTAGGCCTGCACCACGAAGGTGCGGGTGCCGTTCGCGCCGCCGGTCATGATGAACGGGATCTCGAAGACCGACAGGCTCCCGGAGATCGCCAGGATGAACGAGAGGCTGATGATCCGCCGGATGCCCGGCACGATGATGTGCCGGAACTTGTGCCAGTCGCCGGCGCCGTCGATCTCCGCGGCCTCGTAGATCTCGCTCGGGATCGACTGGATCGCCCCGAGGAAGAGCACGAAGCTCAGCCCGGTGAACCGCCACACCGACGTGCCGGCCAGGGAGATGTTGGCGATGTCCGGGTCGCCGAGCCAGAACTTCGTGTGGTCGCCGAGCCCGACCCAGCGCAGCACGGTGTCGAGGGTGCCGTCCGGCTGGAAGAGGTAGAGGAAGACGAATCCGACGGCGACGCCGTTGAGCAGGTACGGGAAGAACAGGATGCCCTTGAACAGGTTCCGGAACCGGGTGCTGAACGACAGGATCACCGCGAAGTAGAGGGCGATGGCGATCTGCACGAACGACGCCGCGAAGTAGTACCCGCTGATCAGGAAGACCCGCCAGTACCGCTCGTCGGTGACGACCTTGACGTAGTTGTCCAGGCCGACCGGTTCCATCGTGACGTCGAGGCCGTCCCACGAGGTGAAGCTGTAGGCCACCATGTTGCCGACCGGCACGTAGGTGAAGGTGATCAGCAGAGCCAGGGCGGGTGCGAGATAGAGCCAGGGGGTCAGGCTCCGGTTGCGGATCTTGGAGCCGGAGGCCGGCTTGACCGCCGCCGGCCTCTCCATCGTCGTCGTCACCGCATGACCTGCGACTGGGCCTCGCCCCACCGCTTGTTCAGCTCGGCGAAGTACGACTCCTTGTCACCCTTGGCCGCCCCGCGGGCGATGTCGACGAGCTTCTGCCGGTAGATGTTGCCGGCCAGGTCGATCTCGGACGCCTTGATGATCTCGTCTTCCTTGCCGCTGTTCGTGACAGCGGCCGGGATCTCCATCAGCTCCACGCCGGTGGCCTGGAAGTCCTTGAGCGCCGCGGGCAGTTCCTGGCCGACGACCGGCGGGATGGACTGCTGGTCGGCGGCGAACCCCGACTCGTTCACGAACCATTCCAGCCAGGCCTTCGCGGTCGCCTTGTTCGTGCTGGTCTTGCTGACCGCGGCCTTGTAGTCGCCCTCGATCCGGGCGTGGAACTCGCCACCGGTCTGGTACGGGAACGGCCAGAACGCGATGTCGTCCGGGTTCGCGCCGGCCGCCTTCGCGGCGTCCTTCATCTGCGGCACCGCCCAGGAGCCGAGCAGCATGCTGCCGACCTTGCCGGTGCCGATCATCGGCTTGCTCCCCTCCCAGTTGGTGGTGAGCGGGTCCGGCTCGCTGAGCTTGTTCTTCACGATGTCGAAGAGCAGCCCATCGGTGATGTACGGCGTCTTGCCGGCCTGCCAGGGGGCCGGATCCGCCGGGAAGTTCTCGTTGACGGCCGGGTCGCCGAGGATCGCCCGCTGGCTGTTGAAGAAGCTCAGCGGCCAGCCGTCCTTGTAGTTGGTGTAGAACGGGATCGCGCCGGTCTTCTCCTTCACGGCTGCGAGAGCGGTGAGGAACGCCTCCGGCGTGGTCGGCGGCGCTGTCACACCGGCCTCGGCGAAGACCCGCTTGTTCACCACGAAGCCGTTCGCCACGCCACCGAGCGACAGGCCGTAGACCTGACCCTCGAACGCCTTCTCGTCGACGAACCGGTACGTGGCCTTGAGCTCCTCGACGGTGCCGAGCGGCTCGAAGAACTGGCCGAGCTGGCCGACCTTCACGGTGTTGGGGATCAGCAGGACGTCGCCGTACTCGCCGGAGCTGAGCTGGGTGGTGACATCGCCCTCGTAGTTGGTGACCGGCTCGAAGGTGACAGTGGTGCCGGGGTACTTCGCCTGGAACTTCTTGGCGTACTCCGGCAGGGCCGTGGTGGCCAGGTCGGTCCGGTTCGTCAGCACCGTGATCGCGCCGGTGACCTCGCCGGAGAAGTCGGCCGGCTTCTCCTCGGTCGCGCCACCCGTACAGCCGCTGACCAGGGCGAGGACCGCTGCCGCGCCGAGCCCGATGAAAGTCCTTCTATCCGCCATGTCGCTATCCGCCTCGTCAGGAATCGATCCGTTGGGGGATGAGCATGGTGGTCTCGCTCGCGTGTCGTCAAGGTTAAATTAATAATTTATGTAGTCTGAAGGCGTCAGGCGGCGCTGCGCTCCTGGCCGCGGGATCAACGGAGGGGGTGGGTGCTTTCCCTGACCACGATGTGCGCCGGCGGCGCCTGATAGACCGCCACCGGCTCCCCCGCCATGGCCGCGAGCACCGCGTCGCCCGCCAGCTCGCCGATCCGCTCGACGTCGTGGCTCATCGCCGACAGGGCCGGGACGGCGAGCTGGCACTGGGCGGAGTCGTCCCAGGCGACGATCGAGACGTCCGCTCCCAGCTCGGCCGCCGCCTCCAGGCCGCTCAGCGCCATCACGTCGTTGTCGAAGACGATCGCGGTCGGCCCCTGCTCGATCAGCTGCACGGCGGCGGCGCGGCCACCCTCGTACGAATAATCGCCCTCCGCCACCAGCAACGTCATCCCGCGCTCAGTGGCCTCCGCGGCCAGGCCGTTCTGCCGCAGCTGGGTGTGCGCGAACTTCGGCGGCCCGGTCACGTGCCCGATGGTCCGGTGCCCCAGGCCGAACAGGTAGGCGACCACCTCCTGCGCGAACCCGGCGTCGTCGGTCCACACCGTCGGCAGCCCCTGAGCCGTGGACGGGTCACCGATCACCACGGCGGGCAGGCCCAGCGACGTCACCAGGCCGACCCGCTCGTCGTCCGGTCCGAGATCGACCAGGATCACGCCGTCGACGCGGCCCTGCTCGGCCCACCGCTCGTAGGTCGCCGACTCCGCCGCCCGGTCCGTCACCACCCGCACCAGCACCGACACGCCCGCCGGCGCGAGCACGCGTTCGAGGCCTTCGAGGAACTCGTGGTAGTACGGTTCCTCGCCGAGCACCTGCGCGGCACGTTCCAGCACCAGCCCGACCCGCCGTGGCGCCTTGGTCAACGGTTCCTCCCGGTAGGGTGTCTTCTCTGTCGGCTTCTCTATCAGCACGAGACCCGGAGACCGTACCTCTGATGGCACGTCGTGAAGCGCCCGCCGCGGGACCCGGCAGCCGGGCACTCATCGTCGACGTGATCCGGTCCGCCGCGGCGATCAGCCGGGTCGAGCTCGCCGATCTGACCGGCCTCACCCAGCCGTCGATCTCGAACATCGTGCGAGACCTGATCGCGGACGGGATCATTCACGAGGTCGGCTCCGCCGATTCGGTACGAGGGAAGCCCCGCAAGCTGATCGCCATCAAACCGGCGAACCGTTTCGGCATCGGGTTCCATCTGGGCCCGGACACCCTGACCTGCGTAGCCGTCGACCTGACCGGCGGCGTGGTGGGCCGCGAGGTGGTGCCGCGACCGCCCGCTGACCGGCTCGCCGCGCAGTTCGACGACTTCACCGCGGGCCTGGACCTGCCCCGCGGCCGCATCGAGGGCCTCGCGATCGTCGCTCCCACGCCCTTCCCCGGCGGTGCCCCCGTCGCGGACGGGCTCGCGCCGGTCCGCGCCGACCTGGCCGGCCGGATCGGGCTGCCGGTCATGGTGGAGAACGACGCGGCGGCAGCGGCCCTCGGCGAGTTCTGGTCCCGGCGCGTCTCCCGCGAGCAGGCGTTCGGCTGCATCTACCTGGGCGCCGGCATCGGCGCCGGCTTCGTCTTCGGCGGCGCGCTGTTCCGCGGCGCCAGCTTCGACGCCGGCGAACTCGGCCACATGTCGATCGCGTACGACGGCCGCCCCTGCCCGTGCGGCAACCAGGGATGCGTGGAGCGCTACGCCTCGATGGCCGCCGTCGTCGCCGACGCCGCCGCCGACCCGCGCCTGCCGGTGGATCCGTCGGCGACGACGTCGAGCGCCTACGACGCGGTGGCCCGGCTCGCGGTCGGCGGCGACCCGGCCGCCTTCGAACTCCTCGACCGCGCCGCCGGCCACCTGGCCGTGGCCGCCACGTCGATGGTCAACCTCCTGGACCTGGGCCGCGTCGTCCTGACCGGCCCCGGCGCCGCCCTGGCCGGTTCCATCTACGCCCGGCGCCTCCGCGCCCACCTGGAACGGACAGCCCACTCCCGCCAGCGCCACCCGGTCGTGGTCGAGCTGTCCGCCCAGCCCCGCGACGCGGCGAGCATCGGAGCAGCAGCCCTGGTCGTCCAGGCCGCCGTGGCGCCGGGCCACACACCCGGCACCTGGTGACAGCCTCAGCGGAGTTGCCCGGCCACCTCGGCGGTGATCGCCTCACTCGCGTCGGCCAGGCCCGCCATCAGTTCGGCAGCACGGGCGCCGGTATCCGCCGGGGAAGTCTTCGCCTCGAACACCCGCACCATGACCACGACGTTGCCGATCATGGTGTGCTGGGTCAGAAACTCGCCCTCACCCTCGGCGAGCAAGACGGCTGTCCCGGAGGATGTCGTTCGCTCCTCCGCCCGGACCGTGGCATCGACTTTCGCCCTGGTCAGGGCCTGATCGCGGGTGTCGGCGAAAGTCGCTCCGGCGTTGGTGAACGCGGTACCGGCCGAAGCATCCCGATGAAACATCAGGTCCACCATCACCGCGGCAACGGCAAGCCGGCCAGGCACCGGCGCAGCGACTCGACATCGATACGGCCGTGGTTCAGCGCGTCGTACATGGCACCGTGTCCACGGCGGTGCTCCGGCGCCAGCGACAGCCCGACCAGCGACTTGACCGGCCCATCGGTACACGACAACAACGCATCCGTCCGCCTGGTCATGCACTGGTAGAGCTGCTCGCGTAACCCGCCAAAACATCGATCGATTCCGTCCTGCCGGTCACGACCGCCAGTGTCGTCCCTGTTTCTCAGCTGGAGTTCCCACTTACCCGGAGTGTTATGGTCTCGTCTCTGGACGGAGATAGACGGAGGCCGTCATGCATAAGTTGGTGGTCCTGTATTCCCAGCCCGCCGACCCTGACCACTTCCGCGACTACTACGTGACCAACCACCTTCCACTGGTCATGGATCTGCCCGGGCTGCTTGCGTGGCGTTACAGCTTCGACGTGGCGGCGACCAACGGAGAAGCGCCGTATTTCGCGGTTTTCGAAGGCGACTTCGCTGACGTCGCCGCCATGGCCGCGTCGCGCGCGTCGCCGCAAGGCCAGCGGGTGGCCGCCGATGTCGCCAACTACGCCACCGGCGGTGCAGTCATCATCCACTATCCGGTACAGGACGGTACCGGCTGAGGCAGGCCGGCAAGCTCCGGAACGCATTCGGTCGGCCGTTGCGGGCATGCCTGGCCATCGACAGACGCCGTTCGCGATTGCCGGTTCGTTGAGCGTCAGAGGGGGCCCATGTCCTGGCCGGCTGTCACAGTGGTTGATGCGTGCGTGCGGCACGACGGCTCGGGCGGTAGCCCCACGGCCGTCTCCGACGACGACCCGGCGATGACGGACGCGGACCGGCGTGCGGTCGCAGCTGCGGTCGGCACCTCGCACACGGCGTTCCTCGGCCCAGGGCCGACGCCGGACGGTGGCTGGCCGGTCCGCTTCTTCACTGCCGCCACCGAACTGTCCGGCTGTGGCCACGGCACCGTTGCCGCGCAGGCCGTCCGGCTGACCCGCACCGCGCTGGGCGAGCTTAACGACCGCCAACGCACCGGCGGGCGCACGTTCGACACCTTCGCCATCCGCCGCCCCACCGGAATCGAGGTGTGGTTCGACCAGGGCCTCGTCGCGCTGCGCCACCCGGCACCGGACGAGCGCGCCGCGATCGTCGCCGCGCTCGGGCTCACCGCGGACGACCCGCACCCGACCGACGAGCCACGCATCGCCGCGCCCGGCGCACCACGCATGCTGGTACCGGTCCACGACCGGGCGGCGCTGCTCCGAGTCCGCCCACACCTCAACAGGCTGAAAGCGGCGTGCCGGCGGTACGGGCTCCTCGGCTGTTTCGTGTACGTACCACCGGTGGGCGACCGACCGGGGGCGGCGCGGATGTTCGCTCCGGCGATCGGTGTCGACGAGGACGTCGCCAACGCCAACAGCACCGGCGGTCTCGCCGCCCACCTACTCGACACGACAGGGGCACAGATGGTAGCGATCGAGGTGGAGCAAGGTGATGCCCTCGGTCGACCGGCCAGCGTGCTCGCTTCGGCCCGACGCGGGCCGGCGGGCATCACGACCCGGGTCGGCGGCCTAGCGGTGATCCGCGACAGACACCGCGGCGACAACTAGCCACCCCCACCCCGGAAGCTCTCTAGATCGTCCTCTTTTGCCGCAGACAACGCGCGCTGGGTCCCGTCGCTGCCCGCGCCCAGCGCGCTGGCCGGCACGCACCATAGTCGCCCTTGACGACGCAGTGATGTCGTCGGTTGGAGCGGGAGGTTCAACGGCACGAACTCTTGAGCGTGACGATCCCGAGGTCGAGCAGTACTGGGAGGCGTTCCGGTGGCAGTCAGACCACGTTGAGCGGGGACGCTCCCTGGAGGAACCTCCTACCGACCCTCTGACGATCATCACCCCTGACCGCATCCTCTGCACCGAGCACTGGCTGCGACGGGCTGGATATCGACCCCGACAGACCTGGCGTTCTGCATCGGCACTGCCGTCGGAACGGACGTGCGCCGCTGGGCGGCCTGGCGCCGGATCGTTCGCCAGGATGCTCGCCCGACCTCTACGTATTTGGCGTACCTGGCTCTGCACCGGAATCCGTACGCCGACACACGGGGCGGCGTGTGGCTACTGCGGATCGGCGGTTTGCCAGGGATGAAGGAACTGCTCCGGCCTCAGCTCCCAAGCCTGGAGAGCTTCGGTGGAAGGCGCAGTGCGGTCAGCTTGTCGGTCGGCCATGGTGACGGCTCGTTTGAGGTGCTCACGCGGGCATCAGGCGGTTCAGGATGGTCCGGGCCAGGGCGTCGAGTCGGGTTTGCAGGTCGTTGTCGGCGCGTCCACCGAGATCGTCTTCCAGGCGCTCGGCCAGTGCGGCGACCGCCGGGAGCAGGTCGTGCAGCGGGCTGCCCTCATGTCCCACCACGTATAGACGGTGGGTTCCCACCTCGGCGGGGATGCTGCGGTTGAGGATTCGCTCGCAGGTGTCGGCTGCGATCAGCTCCACCGCAGTCGCCAGGTCTGGTTCTGCGAGGCCGAGTTCGGCGGTGACCGCCGCCAGGCGCCGGTTCGCGTCATGCGTCGGCAGCGTGCGAGCTGACTCCGCCGCGAGCGCCGCCACAGCGTCGCCGTTGACGCCGGCCACCAGGAGGTCGCACGCCAGCATCACCGCGTGATGCGGTTCGGTGTCGTAGAGAAGTGCCCGGGCCTGCTCGGCCCGGAGCCGGCGAAGGAGGCTGTCGTCCACGGACCGAGACTAGTGCGTTGCCATGGATGAACTCTCGCGGTCGATCTCGGCCGCGTAGCGAGCCAGTCTCCGGCCGCTAGTTGCTGCCATTCAACGGCTACTTTGATGTGAATGCCCAGGGTGCGGGCCGGGATGGCAGCGGCAAGTTCGCCGGCGAGCTCGAACATCGCGGTCTGACGCGCGCGATATCGATGCCGGGAGCGCCGCCACGCTCCCGGCATCGCGCGGTCAGCTGATGATGGTGATCGGGCCGTTGTCGGAGATGTTGGTGATGTTGAGGTCGGTCAGGGTGGTGGCCGGCGTGGTGGCGGTTCCGGCGTAGACGTGGTCCAGGGTCACGCCGGTTATCGGGGCGGCCGGCTTGCCGTTGATGCGGGCCGGTGTGGTGCCGAGCGTGTAGAGGCGGGTGTTCTTGACCGTCACGCCGGTGATCGGGCCTGTTCCGTGGGTGTCGCCGGTCCACAGCGCGAGCCACGTACGGTTGCTGTCGTTGCTGAAGGACAGCTTCTCCACGTCGATGTTCTCGAAGCGGATGGTGCCGGCCGTCGCCGTGCCGTACTTGTGGTGGACGCCGATCGCCACGGCGGCGTCATAGACGGTGACGTTGCGGAACGTGACGTTCTGCTGGTTCTGGAAGACGCCCTGGCCCACCTTCACGCCGTAGCAGTACGTGAAGGACATCAGGTCGTCGAACGTCACGTCGCTGAGCGGCCGCGGGTTGCCCGGCACCTTGCTGAACAGGTCGACGGTGGTGTCCCAGGTCTTGGTGCTGAACGGGTCGTCCAGGCCGACGCCGATCGCGTGCTGGACGGTCACGTTCGACGACTCCATGACGTCGATGCCGTCGTTCTCGCCCATGTCGAACCGGTTGAAGATCTTCAGGTTGCGGAACGTCATGTTCGACGATCGAGTGGGCATGATCGCCCAGCTGCTCGACTCACGGAACGTGACGCCGTCGACGAGGAAGTTCGTCGTGTAGATCGGGGTGAGCAGGTTGACGCCCAGGTTGCTCGGAGCCAGGGCCGCCTTGCCGTTGCCGTCGATGACGCCGCGGCCGTAGATGCTGATGTTCTCCGACGAGTAGCGCGTGGAGAGGAACCAGGTGATGTCGCGCTGCTGCGATTCCTTGCGCCAGTGGACTTCGTTCTCGGCACGGTCGCCGGTGAACCGCAGCACCGCGCCGGGCGCCAGATAGAGCGCCAGGTCGCTGCGCAGGTAGAGGTTGCCGACCGGGTAGACGCCGGCCGGGACGTAGACGATGCCCTGCGTTCCGGTGGCGCTGCCCCAGGCCGCGGCGTCGTTGAGGGTCTGCTGGAAGGACGCGGTGGTGGGCGCGGCGCCGACGTTGAAGATCCCGGCGCCACTGGATGACGGCCGGTTGGTCTCGACCGGGTCGGCGGCGATCACCAGGTCCGGCCGCCCGTCGATCTTGATGATCAGGTACGCGTCGTCGTGGATGGTGAAGGTGAGCGTCGGCCCGGTGACGGCCGCGCTGACGCCGAGCTTGCGGGGGCTGATCCGGTACGCCCCGATGGCCGTGTTGTTGACCTTGGTGACGGCGATGGTGGCGTCGCCGGCGCCCATGGCGAACTGCGCGATGTCGTACCCGGGATAGTCCTGCACGGGAACCGGAGTCCCGTTGACCGTGAGCGTGTAGTCGGGGGAGGCGGGATAGATCGACGGCACCGGGTAGACGTCGACAGGGGCCGGTGCGGCCTGCGCCGGCGCCGGGGTGACGACCAGCAGGGAGATCAGGAGGACGAGGACGGACAGGAAGCGGATCGTGGACAAATGGCGCTCCTTATCAACACTCCGCGGCGAGGATGACCGCGAGGGTCTCGGTGAGGGGCCGGTCCGGCACGAAGTGGCCGAACGTGTCGTTCGCGAAGAACGAGAACCCCCCGATCAGGGCGGCGACCGGTCCGGCGAGCAGTTCCCGCTGGTAGAGGTAGGTGCGCCGGTCGTCGAGGTGGGTGCGATACCAGTACCAGGGATCGACGAAGTCGAGGGCGTAGAGGACCCGGGGTCCGTCGAGGGCGGCCTTGCTCCGGACATTGGGCACGATTTCGGTACGCTCGACGAGCACTGCGAACGTGCACACCAGAACGGCGTCCATCAGCGAGTAGGCGGATTCGGGCATCCCCCACGCGCTGATCTCGACATCCGCCCGCCAGTAGGTGTCCATCCAGTACAGCTGCTTGTCGCCGAGCGCTGCCCGCATCCGCTCGAAGAACCGCGCGACACCGGCGGTGCGTTCCGGGGTCGGCGCCGGAGCGTTCGCCGGATCCCAGAAGCCGACGAGGCCGAACTGGTTGCCGAGCAGGATCCCGTCCAGACCGAAGTCCTCGATGTAGGCGCCGGTCTGCGCCGCCACGAAGTCACCGGCCGGCAGACCCGCCGGGATGCCGTCAGGGAAGGCCGCATAAACCGATGCATCCGGACTCAGTGAAGCGGTGACGTCGAGGACGCCGGGGATGATGTGCCCACCGGCGTCGGCGGTGCCCGAGGACACCTCCGGGTGGCGTGACGTCTTCCAGTCACTGCGGCAGAACTCCGGCCCCGGCTCCAGATACTCCAAGATCCGCAGGGGGAGGTCGCGCCGGGCCGCCTCCGCGCGGATCGCCGCATAGCAGCCGGCGAGCACGTGATAATCCATCGGCTGCTCACTGAGTGTGAACATCGGACCGGCCGAGTACGGATTGAACGACCGCTCCCCGCCTTCGCGCACCCGGGTCAGCCAGTCCAGGTTGTGCGCCCGGGTCAGGTCGGGTGATCCGTGGGCGTAGCAGTTGTACCGCGCCCAGTCGAACCGATCACCACGGTGGTCGGGCCCGGCGTAGTTGAGGATGTGGTCGCCGTTGGACGGGCAGAAGACGACGGTGACCGGCCGGCCGTCCAGATACGCGGCGTAGTGGTCGAAGAAGGCGGCCACACCCGGCGCCGGGTCGGTGAGGTCGTCGAAGATCTTCGGGGTCAGCCAGAGGACGGCTTCGAGACGGTTGTTCACGACAATTCCCTGAGGACGGCGGAGAGGGCGTCGAGCCGGGCGTCCGAGGCCAGCCCCGCGTGGTAGATGTGCAGTTCGTCGGCGTCCAGCGACCGCCACACGGCTGCCGAAGCGGTGAAGGGCGGCAGGATCGAGACGTAGGCGCCGACGGAACCGGTGAAGGCCGACCGGAGGGCGCTCACCCGAGCGGGCGAGCCGTCCCAGGCCGCCGCGATGCAGAAGTCCACGGCGGAAGTGCTGAGGAACGCTGACGGGCCGGTCGACCACGGGTCGGCGTCGGCGAACATGCCGAGGCGGCGCACTCCCCCGGCCCGGGCCGCGTCGATCACGTCCCGCTGCAGGGCTGCGGTGGAGGCGGAACGGATTTCGAGGAGTTCCGCGGCGACCTCGTCCGCAACGAAGGAACCCGATCCGACAGCGTCGGCCACCGTTCTGCGGAGGGTGGCGGGAACGGCACAGGCATCGCAGAAACAGATCGACAGGAGACGTTCGTCCGCCGCGGTCCAATCGGCCCCGGCCGTCTTCTCGTGCGCCGATTGATGACCGAAGCCCATCGGCCCGCAGGCTTCCAGGATCAGGCCGTCCGGCTCACCGAGCGCGACGACCTCCGAGACCAGGGTTCGCGCGTAGTTCCGGACTTCCGGGAAAGCGCAGCACACGGCGTACGGGTAGGGGTCGCCGAAGGCGTTGCGCATCGCGAAGCCGGCGGCCGCATCGGTGTGCGTGACCACCACCCAGGCGTCGACCGCCAGACCGCGGGAACGCAGCATGTCGCGGGCCGCGATGAACGAGTCGTCGTGCCCGGTCCACGCTTTCGCGGACCGGGGGACGATGCCTTTCCAGACGTCACGAATGGGCAGATGGAATGCGCTGCGCGGGGCGTGCACGATCCGGTGCCGGGGATGGCGCGGGGTGGCCGCGCGGACCGCGTGGTAGGAGGCGGCGAGCGCCACGCGGGTCACCCCCAGCGCGGCCACCCGGTCAGCGGTGTGGGGGTCGCCGATGACGTCCCACGGATACAGATAGACGGTGTTCACCATCGCGGCAGTTCCGGGTCGTAGTCCGGGTCGAACCGGCGGGCGTATCCGGTGTCGTCGCGGATCTGCCGGCCGGAATCGACGTAGACGCGGTGCAGTCTTTCGAGGGCGTCGGCGTCGAGTTCGACGCCGAGTCCCGGACCGGGCGGCACCGCAAGCGCGCCGTCCACGAACCGCAGCGGACCGTTCCGGATGACGTCGTCGGCGGAATTCCACGGGTAGTGGGTGTCGCAGGCGTAGGTGAGATTCGGTGTCGCCGCCGCCAGGTGCGTCATCGCGGCCAGGCTGATCCCGAGATGCGAATTGGAGTGCATCGACAGGCCCAGTCCGAGGGTCTCGCAGACCGTTCCGAGATGACGGCTCGCGGTGAGCCCGCCCCAATAGTGATGGTCGCCGAGAATGACCTGGACGGCGTTCTTCGCCACGGCCGGAGCGATCGTGCCGAACGAGTTCACGAACATGTTGGTGGCGAGGGGCATCGTCGCCCCCGCGGCGACCTGCGCCATCGCGTCGATCCCCCAGGACGGGTCCTCGAGGTACTCCAGGACGCCGTCGAGCTCGGCGGCGACCCGGCGGCCGGTGACGACGGTCCACGCTCCGTTCGGGTCGATGCGCAGCGGGTGATCCGGGAACGCCTCGCGCAGCGCCCGGACCGCGGCGATCTCCTGGTCCGGCGGGAAGACGCCGCCCTTCAGCTTGATCGAGCGGAACCCGTGCTCGCCGATCAGCAGTTCCGCCTGGTCGACGATCCCCTGCGGGTCGAGCGCCGCACCGAACTCGTCGGGCTCGGATTCCGGGTGGCCGGCCCATTTGTAGAACAGGTAGGCGCTGTACGGCACCGCGTCCCGTACCCGGCCGCCGAGCAGGTCGACGACCGGCCGGCCGAGCAGCCTGCCGGTCGCGTCCAGGCAGGCCACCTCGATCGCGGAGAACGCGGTCCGGCGGCCCATCGCCGTCTCGCCGGGCAGGGCGGCGTCGACAGCCCGGGCGATCGCCGCCAGGTCCAGGACGTCCAGGCCGGCCAGGGCGGGCGCCACCGCGGTGAGCCGATCCAGCTGCGCCCGATCACCGCCGCACTCGCCGAGACCGACCACACCACCGTCCACGATCAACCGCAGGACACAGCGAAGAGCGAGCGGTTCATGTACGCCGGTGGCATTGAGCAGCGGCGGGTCCCGGAAAGCGATCGGGGTGACCAGCAACTCGCGAATGATCATGCCTGGACCACCTTGAGTCCCTCTTCCAGCAGTTCGGCCAGCCGGTCGACGTGCTCGGGCAGCGGATCGGTCAGCGGCGCACGGACCCCGCCGACGTCGAGGCCCCGCAGCCGGACACCCGCCTTGATCAGCGCGACCGGGTAGCCGGGCCGCTCGTCGCGCAGCGCGACCAGCGGGGCGTAGAAGCGGTCGAGCAGTTCGTCGCGCAGCTCGTGGTCGCCGGTGGTGATCGCCCGGTGGAAGCCGAGCGCGATCTCCGGGGCGAACGCGAACACCGCCGACGAGTAGAGCGGCACACCGACCCCGCGGTAGGCCGGGACGGTCATCTCGGCGGTCGGCAGCCCGTTGAAGAACTGGAAGTCCGGCCCGGCCGCACGCCGCACCGCCAGGACGATCCGGTGCATCAGCTCGAGGTTGCCGACGCCGTCCTTGATGCCGATCACCGTGGGGATCCGGGCCACCTCGGCGGCCGCGTCCGGGGTGAGGACCGCGTTGGCCCTCTGGTAGAAGACGACCGGGAGATCAGTGGCGGCGGCGACCTGCCGCACGTAGTCGACGACGCCGGGCTGGGTGCCGCCGACCAGGTACGGAGGAAGCAGCAGCACGCCGCCGACGCCGGTGCGCGCGAGCCGCCGTACCTGCTCGATCGCGACCGGAAGCGGTCCGCCGGCGCCGGCGTAGACGGGCGTCCGACCGGCCGCCGACTTCACCGCGACCCGCGCGACGGCTTCCATCTCGTCGCCGCTGAGCGCGTGGAACTCGCCGGTGCCGCAGCCGGCGAAGACCGCGCCCGCGCCCGCGTCGACACCCTTCGTCACGTGCGCGGCGAGCAGTGACTCGTCGACGCCGCCGTCCGCGCCGAACGGGGTCACCGGGAAGAACAGAACACCTTGGAACGTCATCGCAACCTCGGGATTGAAGTGAAGGGACTCAGCCCTTGGTGGCGCCGGCGGTGATCCCGCGGACGAGCGAGCGCTGCAGCAGCAGGTAGACGATGAGGCTGGGCACGAGGGCGACGACCGAGCCGGCCAGCACGGCCCCCGGTCCGACGACGTTGTCGACGCGCATCAGCGCCAGCGCCACGGTGATCGTGTAGTCGCTCTGGTTCTCGGCGACGATCAGCGGCAGAAGGTACTGGTCCCAGATCATGATGAAACCGAAGACGGTGATGACGCCGAGCGCCGACCGCGACAGGGGCAGCACGATGCGCCAGAGCATCCGCAGCTCACCGACGCCGTCCAGCTTCGCCGCCTCGATGATCTCGTCGGGGATCTCCTTCATGAACTCGCTCATCACGAGGATGGAGAAACCCCAGATGCCGACCGGCAGGATCACGCCGAGCGCGGAGCCCTTGAGGCTGAGTCCGAGGCCGGGCAGGTCGCCGATGACCAGCGACAGCGGGATCGCGATGACCTCCTCCGGCAGCATCATGGTGAGCAGGATGGCGAGCATGACGACGGCCTGGCCGCGGAACCGGCGCCGGGCGATGGCGTAGGCGGCGAACACCGACACGGCGATCTGCAGCAGCAGGCCACCGCCGACGATCACCAGTGAGTGCCCGAGGTAGGACCAGATGCCCCGGTCCCCGGCCACGGTGAAGTTGGCCCAGGTCAGCTCGTTCGGCCAGAAGCTGAGCCGGGTCGACTGCCCGTGGTCGTCGAACGCGCCGGAGAGCACCAGCAGGAAGGGCCCGGCGAAGACGAACAGGGCGATCGCGCAGAGCAGGGCGCGCAGCGGGCGGCCTCGGGTGGTCCAGCCGAGCGCGGTGTCGAAGCGGTTCATCGCACCTCCTTGCGGCCGGTCACGTACCGGACCACGAGGGTCGCGGTCAGGGTGAGCAGGAGCAGCAGGACCGACGCGGCCGACGCCCGGCCGATGTTGTTCTCCTGCAGGCCGAGGGAGATGACCCGGGTCATCCACACCTCGGTGGAGCCGGCCGGGCCGCCGCCGGTCAGCACGTACACCTCGGTGAACGTGCGCAGGCTGCGGATCGCGGCGAGGGTGAGGATGACCGCGATGGCCGGTCGCAGCGCCGGGACCGTGATGTGCCAGAGGCGGCGCAGCGTGCCGGCGCCGTCCACCGACGCCGACTCGTAGAGCGCCCGGTCCACGCCGGCGAGCCCGGCCAGGACGATCACCATGTTGTACGGCGCGCCGATCCAGATGCCTACCACCATGACCGACCACAGCGCGGTGCCGGTGCCGGCGATGAACGGCGACGGCCCGAGCCCGATCAGGGCCAGCAGCGAGTTGAGCGGCCCGTCCGGGGTCGGGTGGTAGAGCAGCCGCCAGATCTCGCCGCTGACCGCCGTCGCGGTGACGACCGGCAGGAAGACCGCGCTGCGCAGCACCCAGAGCGACCGGGTCTGCCCCTCCAGGAGCAGGGCCAGGGCCGCGCCGACCAGCAGCGCGCCGACGGTCTGCCCGACGCCGAGGATCACGGTGTGCCCGAGGGCGTCGCGGAACCGGGCGTCGGTGGCGACGTCGATGTAGTTGTCCAGGCCCACCCACTCGTTGCCGAGGAACGGCTGCACCTTGTAGAGGCTGAGCCGGATGCCCTCGATCATCGGGATGAACTTGAAGTACACCGCGAGCACGATCGCCGGGGTCAGGAACAGCCAGGAGATCAGCGCGCCGGACGGCCGGCGGCGCTTCGGTGGCGGGGCGTCCCCGCCGGAGCGGGACCCGCGGGTCCCGCTCCGGGAGGGCAGCAGTGACGTCGTCACGCCAGGACGCCCTGTTCCTGCAGGACCGCGGTGACGGCCTGTGCGGTGGCATCGAGTCCGGCCTTCACGTCGCCGGAGCAGTCGGCGAGGACCTTGTTGAGGCCTTCGGCGGCGGCGTTGCGGATCGGCACCCACTGCACCGCTGACGGGAACTCGGTGCCGTTCTTGGCGTACGCCTCGGCGACCACCTTCCAGCGCTCGTCCCCGGTGACCTCGGCGGCGTCGAGCGTGGCGTTGACGGGCAGCCGGACCACGGCCTGGGTCTTGCTGACCATGCCCAGCTTCTGGGCCTCGGGCGTGATCAGGAACTCGGCGAGCTTCTTCTGCGCGTCGGAGAGCTTGCTGCCGGCGCCGAGGTAGATGTTCTCGCCGTTGGCGAGCACCGCGCCGCCGGCCGGTCCGGTGGGCGCCGGCACGACCTCGTACTTCTCCTTGGTCAGCTTCTGGTCGTAGGGGACGAAGTTGTACGGCCCGGTGAAGTAGATGCCGGCCGTGCCGTCGGTGAAGTGCGTGGTCTGCGCGGTGGTCTGGGTCAGCGCGCCGGGCTGCACCACGCCGGGTGTGCAGAACTGGTCGCGGATCCAGGAGACGGCCTGTACCGACTTCTCGTTGTTGATCGCGACGCTGTACTTGCCGCCACCGGCGTCGGTGATGATGTCGCCGCCGCCCTGCCACAGGTAGCTGGCGCCCCAGAAGACGGTGTAGCCGTTCTGGGCGCTACCGGGCACGACCATCCCGTAGGTGTCCTTCTTGCCGTTGCCGTCCGGGTCCTTCTCGGCGAACGCCTTGGCCAGGGCGGTCAGGTCGGCCCAGGTCTTGGGGACGGGCAGGCCGACCTTCTCGCGCCAGTCCTTGCGGATGAACGTGGTGAAGGCCTGCCGGGAGAACGGGATGCCGTAGGTCTGGCCGTCGAGCCCCTGGACCGAGCTCCAGGCGTTGGCGGCGACGTCCGCGCCACCGGCGACGCCTGCTCGGTCGATCGGCTGGAGCCAGCCCTGCGCCTGGTAGGTGCCGAGGTTGGCGGCGTCGGCCACGAACACGTCGGGCAGGTCCTTGGAGCTGGCCCGGGCCTGCAGCTGCTGGTCGAACTCCACGACCGGCTGGTAGTCGACCGCGATCCCGGTCTTGGCGGTGAAGGCGGCGAAGATGTCCTTGTAGGTGGCGGCGGGCTCGGGTGCGCTGCGGGTCCAGACCTCCAGGGTGTCCGCTGCCTCGCCGGCGCTGTCGTCCCCGGCGCAGGCGGCGCTGCCGAGGAGCAGCACCGCCGACACGGAGGCGAGCAGACCCCTGATTGCGGTTCGTGGCGCCATGGCCTCTCCATTCACATATGTGTAAGGCGTTCACATAGGCGTATCCTTGCGGTACGGTATGGATCTTCCGCTGAAGATGTCAAGAGTGTTACGACAGTGATCGCCGAATGACCGGCGAAGGAGAGAACGTGCCCGAACAACTGCTGATCACCGGCGCCTCCGGCCGCATCGGCGCGCTGATCCGGCCGCTGCTGCGCCGGCCGGACCGCCGGCTGCGCCTGCTCGACCCGGTCACGCCGGCCGATCTCGTGCCCGGTGAGGAGCACCTCGCCGCGTCGATCACGGACGCTCGCGCGATGGCCGCGGCCTGCGCCGGCGCCGATCTGGTCGTGCACCTCGGAGGGCTCAGCAAGGACCGGCCCTGGCCGGAGATCCTGGACGCGAACATCAACGGCACCCAGATCACGCTGGAGGCCGCGCGTACCGCCGGGGTCCGCCGTGTATTGCTCGCCAGCTCGGCCCATGCCGTCGGGATGACCCCGGCGATCCGGGCCGCCGACGCCGACGTGCTGCCACCGCGCCCGGACACGTTCTACGGCGTCGGGAAGGTCGCCGCCGAGGCGCTGGCCAGCGTGTACGCCGACCGCTACGCCATGACGATCGTCTCCGCCCGGATCGGGACCGTCGAAGCCGAGCCGGGCGGCGTCCGCAGCCTCTCCACCTGGCTCTCCCCCGCCGACATGGTCCGGCTCGTCGAGGCCGCGCTGCGGCTGGACGAACCCGGCCACCACATCGTCAACGCGATCTCCCGCAACACCCGGCGCTGGATGACCCTGGCCGCCGGCGAGAGGATCGGCTACCACCCCGAGGACGACGCCGAGGACTGGGCTTTGCTCTACCCGGACGCCGGCCCCACCGACCCCCGCGAAATGCTCGGCGGCGCCTGGGCCGTCAGCACCGAACCCCTGGGAACGACGCTATGACCGATTTTGATATCCCTGCTGATCGTGCCGCTCTTCTCCATGCCGTCGCGGACGCTCTCGACGCCGCCGCTGATGAGCTGATCCCGCTCGCCGCGGAGGAGACGCATCTGCCGCACGCCAGGCTCACCGGGGAATTGGCGCGGACGACCTTCCAACTGCGTCTGTACGCCGGGGAGATCGCTGCGGGGCGCGTCCACGACATACGGTCCGACCCCGCGGATCCCGGCTGGCCCAGTGGTCCCCGTCCCGCACTGACGCGGGTCCGCGTACCGATAGGCCCGGTCTTGATCTTCGCGGCCTCGAACTTCCCCTTCGCGTTCTCGGTAGCCGGGACCGACACCGCTGCCGCCCTCGCCGCCGGATGCCCGGTCGTGGTGAAGGCTCATCCCGGGCATCCGCGCCTGTCCCGCCGCGTCGCCGCCCTGGTCGGCGAGGTTCTGCCGGACGGCGTCTTCGAGCTGATCGAGGGTGAGCAGGAGGGGCGGGACGCGCTGCTGGATCCACGCATCAAGGCGGCGGCGTTCACCGGTTCGCTGCACGGCGGGCGGGCCCTCTTCGATCTTGCTGCTTCGCGTCCATCGCCGATTCCGTTCTACGGCGAGCTGGGCAGTGTGAACCCGGTCTTCGTGACGGAGGCGGCCTTCGCGGCGCGCGGTCCGGAGATCTTGGAGGGTTGGGTCGGGTCGTTCACGCTGGGGCTCGGGCAGTTCTGCACCAAGCCGGGCGTGATCCTGGTGCCCGCCGGGTCCTCGGTGGATCTCGGAGTGGCCGGTGGCGCGCTGCTGAACAGTCGTATAGCGGCCGGTCACCGCGAGGCCCGTGCTGCTCTCGCCGCGCATCCGGCCGTGCGCGTTCTCGTCGCGGGCGACGCCGACGACACGTCCGCTTCGCCGGCGCTGCTGGCCACCGATGTCGCCTCGTTCCTCACACACCTGGACGAACTGCTGGTCGAGGTGTTCGGGCCGACCGCGCTGCTCGTCGAGTACACCGGCGAGCAGGATCTGCTGGCCGTCGCGCGCCGGCTGCCCGGGCAACTGACCGCGACCGTGCACGCCCCGGAGGACGACCCGCTGCTGGCGCCGCTGCTGACCGAATTAGCCCAGCACGCCGGACGGGTCGTCCTGAACGGCTGGCCGACCGGTGTCGCGGTCAGCCCGGCGATGCATCACGGCGGGCCGTATCCTGCCACCACCGCCCCTCTGCACACCTCGGTGGGCACCGCGGCGATCGACCGGTTCCTGCGCCCGGTCACCTTCCAGAACGTTCCCGCTTCGTTCGTCAAGGGGCTCGCATGACCACCGAAGAGCCGAAGCTGGTCAAATCCGCTCAGCGCACGATCGAGATCCTGGAGATCCTGGGCGAGGCACGGGACCCGATGACCGTGACCGATCTGCACAAGCGGCTCGGCTATCCCCGCTCCAGCCTGCACCAGCTGCTGCACACGCTGATCGCGATGCGCTGGCTGGAGGCGAACGCCGACGGCTCGACGGTCGGCATCGGCCCGCACGCGCTGCTCACCGGCACCGCCTACCTCGACCGCGACCCGGCGCTGCCGTTCGCCACCCGCGTCCTCGAACAGATCCGCGACAAGGTCAACTACACCACGCACTACGCGCGGCTGGACGGCTCCAACGTCATCTACCTGCTGACCCGTGAGACCGCCGACTCCCGCCGCGCCGTCTCCCGGGTCGGCCGCCAACTGCCCGCCCACGCCACCGCCCTCGGCAAGGTCCTGCTCGCCGAACTCACCCCGCGCGAAGTGGCCGGCCTGCTCCCGCCGGCGCCCCTGGCCCGCCTCACCCCGAACACCATCACCGCCACCGAGCCCCTCCAGCTCGACCTGGAACAGACCCGGACCCGCGGCTACTCCCTGGAACGCGAGGAGAACACCCCCGGAATAGCGTGCGTCGGGGCAGCAGTCCCCTACCGCATCCCCGGCACCGACGCGATCAGCTGTTCCATCCCGCTGCCCGCCGCCACCGACGCCGAACTGGAACGGGTGGCCGAGGTCCTGCGCGACGCGGCCCAGCAACTGGCCGCCCAGCTGAGAGCCGAAGGCATCCGCTGACCGCGCTTCCCTTCCGCGGCCTCGCGCATCGAGGTCGCGGAAGGAGAGTCATGGCCGCTTTCCGCTACTTCGACATGAAGGTGATTCTGGCTTCGATTCTCGAGTGCTGGATCTGCGGATCATCCAGTCCGGATCGAATGATTTCCTGATATGAAATTCTGGTGGTCGCGGTCGTCGGGGGCGGGTGTCGCGCGGAGAATGGAGGCATGGCGCAGTTGACGTTGTTTCCCACGAGGCATTTGCGGGATCGGACGCTGCGTCGCAACTATTCGGCGGAGGCTGAGCGGTTTCGGCGCGCCCATGAGCGGCATCGCGCGTGGGGCTTGCTGCAGCGCCATGCGCGCCGGCTGA
The DNA here is from genome assembly GCF_004001265.1 of Actinoplanes sp. OR16. Classification (GTDB taxonomy): domain Bacteria; phylum Actinomycetota; class Actinomycetes; order Mycobacteriales; family Micromonosporaceae; genus Actinoplanes. The sequence continues at coordinate 9,177,258 of NZ_AP019371.1, forward strand.
GCGCGGGCGGGCAGGAGCCTGCGGGTGAACAAGCGCCTGCGGGCGAGCAAGCGCCTCCGGGCGAGCAAGCGCCTCCGGGCGAGCAAGCGCCTCCGGGCGAGCAAGCGCCTCCGGGCGAGCAAGCGCCTCCGGCTGGGCAGAAGCCCGCGGATCTGCGGGTCGATGACCGGCGCTCGGCGTCCTCGCCCAGCATGGTGGGCCAGCATGAGACGCAGACGGCTACGGCTCAACCCGGTTTTCCCGCAGGACGAGAACGCCCAGCGCGAGGTGGCCCAGCCGGGGTCGACGCACCCGAGGACCGCGCATCCGCAGGCGGAGCATCCGCAGGCCGCGCACCCGCAGGCCGCGCATCTGGCGGTCACGGATTCGAGTCGGGGGGTGGTGGGCGGGCTCGGACGTCCGGCGTGCCGCCACGCAGCGGCCGCGGGGTCTCGGCGGGGCTATTGCCGGCGTGTCGATTCCAGCGGACTGCGGCATCAATTCGCACGCCCGTTACCTCGTTTCCCGGATTGGGGCGCGGCGATTTTCGGCGTGCACATTCCGAGCGCCGGACGAACGGGAATAACGGCCACCGGCGAAGATCGAATGATTGTCGAAAGAAACGCCCCGAATTCGGCAGATGCGGATGCTTTATCATGCGGCTTCGGTGAGCGATCGGGTGAACCGCTGGGCTGGGCTGTCCCCGCCGAGGATCTTGCGGGGACGGTTGTCGAATTCGGTGGCCACGGCGGTCAGGTCCTCGGCGGTCCATGAGGCGACGGTAGTGATCCCGGTTCGCTTTATCCGGACCGGCGTCTGGTGGTTTATGCGGACGGCCGGGGCCCGGGCAGGGGTCACCGCGACTCAGTGGTGCGGGGTCCAGTTCTGCTGGTGGAGGCGTTCCAGGCCGTCGAGGAGGAGGTCGAGGGCGAACTCGAACTCGAACTGGTCGTCGCAGCCGGCGCCGACGACGGAGCCCGTCTCGTGGGCCGCGGTCACCGCCATCTCCAGGACGTGCGGGAAGAGGGTCATGTCGGGCGGCGGCGCCGAGGAGTCCGCCGTGAAGAGTTCCTGCGTGAAGCCGAGGATGCGGCTTCCCAGGGCGTGCATCGCGTGGTGGGTCAGGGCGGCGGACATGCCGCCGGCTCGCAGCATGCCGATGACCGAGTTCATGTACGCGAGGACGACAGTGGTGGGCGCCTGCCGTTTCTCGATGGCCCGTGACGCCCACGGGTGGCGGAGCATCGTGCGCCGGGCCGACAGGATGCGCTGCCGCACCGCCGGTTTCCAGTCGGCGCCCGGGCCGGCGGGCGGGTCGATGTCGCCGACGACCACGTCGACCATGCCGTCGAGCAGCTCGTCCTTGTTCGCCACGTGCTTGTAGAGGGCCATCGGCACGACGTCGAGCTCGGTCGCGAGCCGGCGCATGCTCAGCTGCTCCAGGCCGATCGAGTCGGCGAGATCCACGGCGGCGCGCAGCACCCGGTCGCGGTTCAGCCGCAGCGTTTTCACCACTCCGGCACGATAGCTCCCTTGACAGGTGTACGTCGTACACCTCAGCCTAGGTGTACGTCGTACACCTAGGAGGAATGACATGAAGGCTCTGACGCAGAAGCGCTACGGCGGGCCGGAGACGCTGGACTTCACCGACGTGGCGCGGCCCGCCGCCACCGGTGACCGGGTGCTCGTGCGGGTGCGGGCCGCATCGGTGAACGCGTACGACTGGCACGTCATGCGCGGCGATCCCCGCGCAGCCCGGCTCACGTTCGGGCTGCGCGGGCCGAAGGCGGCGATCCGCGGGCGCGACTTCGCCGGCACGGTGGAGGCGGTCGGCCCGGACGTCACGCTCTTCCAGGTCGGCGACGAGGTGTTCGGCGACACCGTGCACGCCGGTGGCACGCTCGCCGAGTACGTCGCGGTCCCGCAGGATCGGATGGCGATCCGGCCGCCCGCGATCACGGCGGAACAGGCGGCCGCCATGCCGCTGGCCGGGGTCACGGCGTCGCAGGGCATGCGGTCCCTGCGACCGGGGCAGAAGGCCCTGATCATCGGGGGTTCGGGTGGGGTCGGGACTTTCGCCGTACAGATGGGGAAGTCGAAGGAAGCGGAAGTGACAGCGGTGTGCAGCACCCGCAACGTCGATCTGCTGCGGTCGCTCGGCGTCGACCACGTGATCGACTATCGGAAGGAGGAGGTCGGGGGCCGCTACGACCTGGTGTTCGACCTGGTCGGCAGCCACTCCCTCGGAGGGCTGCGGCGGCTGGTGGCGCCCGGCGGCACGCTGGTCCTCTCCGGCGGCGGGGTCTATCGGGGCGGCAGCCTCGTCGGGCCGATGCGGCTGATCATCCAGGCGCAGCTGGCCTCACGGTTCGTCGCGGAACGCATCGAGATCCTCTCCGCCGTCACCGATCACGCGTCGCTCACCGCGCTCGCCGCACTGGTCGCGGGCGGCACGGTGAAGCCGGTCATCGACCGGACGTTCCCGCTGCCGGCCGCGGCGGACGCGATCCGTTACCTGGAGACCGAGCACGCCCGCGCCAAGGTCGTCATCACGGTCTGACGGGCAGCGCCAGGACGACGCGTCCGGTCCCGGTCCTGGTGCGAGGTTCTCCTTCGTGCCGGACAGCGGGGAAGTGTTGCCAATGCCCTACTTCTAGCCGGTTCCGCCGCCGGGGCGGCCCCACCATCGGATCCGACCCGAGGAGGGACCGATGGAACAGCCTCTTCCCCTGATCGGCCGGGACCGTGAGATGCGGGCGATCACCGCGCTGTCCGAGCGTGGCCAGGCCACGGTGCTGCTCGTCGAAGGGCCGCCGGACAGTGGGCGGGCCCGGCTGCTGCGCGAGTGCGCCGCCGCCGGACGACGACGCGGTCTCACCGTGGTCGAAGCCGCGGACCACGTGCTGCTCGGCCATCAGCCTGCGCTGCTCCAAGATCGCGGGGCGACGGGACGGCCGGCGGCACCGGGATCGACGGCAGCGACCGGACTGATCGTCACCACGACGCCGCCGCCCGGTGCCGAGGTGCGGCGGATCCGGCTCGCCCCGCTCTGCCCCGCCGACGTCCGCCGGCTGGTGACCGCGGCCCTGGGCGGCGCCCGGCCCGGCGACCGGCTGCTCGACCTGGCCCGGGTGGCGGCGGGCCGGCCGGGCGCGGTGGTACGCCTGATCGCCGGTCTGCGCGCCGAGGGTCTGCTGCGGCTCAGTGACGCAACGGTGGTTCCGGTCGCCGGCCGCCTGCCGGAGTGTGTGCGGATCAGGCTCGGCGACCGGCTGGCGACGCTGTCCCCGCCGACCCGCCATCTGGTGCAGGCCGCCGCCGCGCTGCCGTCACCGTTCCCACCGGCGCGGCTGTCCGCGCTGCTCGGTACGGGTGTGGTCAGCCTGTTGCCGAGGATCGAGGAGGCGCTCGAGTCGGGGCTGCTGGTCGCGGCCGGTGATTCGCTGGCGTTCGCTCACGAGCTGGTACGCGGGATCGTCGAGGACTCGATGCCGCGTTCAGTGGTGGCGGCCCTGCACGCCGAGCGCGGACAGCGCCCGCGGCCCGTCCCCCGGCGTCATGCGGCGCGCCCGGCGACGACGGCCATGGATTGGAGTGTCCTCAGCGGCCGGGAGATGGAGATCGCCGAGCTGGTCGGGCAGGCGCTGACGAACCGGCAGATCGCGGCGCGGGTCGGGCTGTCGCCGCACACCGTGAACTACCACCTGCGGCAGGTCTTCCGGAAGCTCGGCCTGTCATCGCGGGTGGAGCTGGTGTCGTTCCTGCAGCGCCGGGCCGTAAAGCCAGTCGTGTGAGTCCGGCGGCGCGGCGGCGAGCGCCCGGTCCCGGGCCTGCTGCTCGCCGCCGTCGGGCAGGTGGTGGACGTGCCGGCCGGCCCGGGACAGGTCGAACACCCGCTGGACCCGGTCGCGGCGGGCCGCCTCGAACCGGCCGGGATCGTCGCAGTGGGCAGCGAGCGCCACGGCGTCCTCGATGGCCTGGCCGGCGCCCTGGGCGATGAACGGCAGCATCGGGTGCGCCGCGTCGCCGATCAGCACGAGCCGATCGCGGTGCCAGGCCGGCAGCGGTTCACGGTCGTAGAGGACCCGCCGGTCGAAGGAGTTCCCGGCGCGGGCGACGAGATCGCGCACGACCGGGTCCCAGCCGGCGAGAGAGGAGCCGTTGCTCACGACCACCAGGTTCAGCAGCCCGGCCCCGATCGGGTAGGCCACGCAACTGGTCCCCGGGCCCAGCCACACCACCACCCGATCGGGAGCGTCCAGCGGCAGCACCGCGCGGTGAGCGACGAATCCGCTGTCCACCGGTGGTGAGGTGACCAGGGCCGACCCCGCCGTCGTGTGCAGGCCGTCGGCGGCGATCACCGCGTCGAAGCTCTCCGTGAGCCCGCCGGCGAGCGTGACCACTGCGCTGGTGGCCGCCACGCAGCGGCTTCCCCACCGTACGACCGCCGGAGGAATCGCAGCGTGCAGCGCGGCGATGAGCGCGCCCCGCCGCATGGTCCGATAGGGCGTCGCGTAGCGGGCCAGATCCGTCCTGGTCAGCAGCGTGCCGTCGGACCATCGACGCAGCTCCCGATGACTGATCGCGGTCGCGAAGTCCAGCTCGACGCCCAGGTCGAGGAGCAGTGACGAGGCGTTCGGCGAGAGCTGGATGCCGGCCCCCTCGTCCGGCAGCGCGTCGCGGCTCTCGAACACCACGCACTCGGCGTCCCGCCTGGTGAGCGCGGCGGCGGCGGTCAGGCCACCGATGCCGGCGCCCACGATGGCGATCCTCATGGCACCGGCCTCTCAGTAGTAGCGCAGCGCACGATCCCAGTCCTCGTCCGCGTCGAACAGCCCGCGCGGCTTCATGACCTCCGGCCCGGCGGTGAGCACCCGCGGCGGCACCAGCGAGCCGGGCGGCAGGGCTTCGATCACGACCTTCACCTGGTACGCCGACTCCACCGTGGCGGCGAGCTCCTTCGCCGCGGCGTCGGCGTACCAGGCATCGGCCTCGATCTGTATCCGCAGACCGGCAGGGAGACGCTTGGCCCGCCAGAACAGCACGCCGTACTCCGCGGGCAGCCGGAAGACCAGCTCTTCCAGTGCCGGCGAGGCGTCGGCGGACCGGCCCAGAACCCGGACGGCGGGCAGTGCCCACCCGCACGCGCAGTCCCGGTAGGTCACCTCGACCCGGTCGCCGATGTGGTAGCGCAGCAGCGGCATCGCCTCCCGGAACAGCGGCGTCACGACCAGCTCGCCGGCGCCGTCCGGGGTGATCCGGCCGGTCTCCGGGTCGAGCACCTCGAAGATCGCCCGATCGGCCCAGAGGTGCAGGGTGCCGTGCGGGCACTCGCCGGCCAGGCCACCGGTCTCGCTGGCGCCGTACTCCTCGACGACCGGCGCCTGCCAGAGCTGGGCGATCCGGTCGCGTTTCGCCCGGCTGAGCGGTTCGCCGGCGACCAGCAGCGCCCGCAGCGCCGGGAAGTCGTGGCCGGGCCGCAGCCCCGCCTGCCGGGCGGCGGCCGCCCAGAGCAAGGTCTCGGTCGGCAGCGACCAGGTCAGGGTGACGTCCAGGTCGTGCAGCAGGCGGACCACCGTGGCGTACGGGGTGGCCGCCGACCTGTTGTCGGCCGGGACCACCGTGGCGCCGCAGGCCAGGGCGCCGGCCTGGGCCACGTGACCGGTGAGCATCAGCGCGTAGGGGGTGCGGACCAGGAGCGTGTCGGAAGGGCCGATTCCCACGTGCATCCTCGCGTACCGGGAGATGAGGTCCTCCCAATCGGCGGCGGAGTAGTAGGACGACGTCGGGATGCCCGTCGTGCCGCTGGATTCGTGGTAGGTCGCCAGCCGTTCCCGGGGCACGGCGAGCATGCCGAACGGGTAGGCGTCACGGAGGTCGGCCTTGGTGGTCAGCGGGAGATCGCGCAAGTCCTTGCCGACGCGATCCCGGTAGAAGGGTGAGGCGGCTGCCGCGGCCAGGGTCGCGGGCAGCCGGTCCTCCTGGAGCTTCGTCAGCTCGGCGAACGTGGCGGGCATCGTCATAGCTCGTGACACCGTTCGTCGATGGGGTAGCCGACGTGCCGTTCCCGGCCGGGCAGGTGACCGAGGATCGTGTCGCCCGGCCTGAGCTCGGTGGAGTTGTGCACGACGCCGCCCGGCCCGAGCAGCCGCACGTGCCAGTCGTCCTGCACGATCAGGTTGAGCTGCTCGCCGGTCGGCGCCAACGCGTCGATCGCCAGCAGCGGCCGAGTCTCGATCTTGACGCGCCCGACGGTGACCGGGCGGGTACGGCCGTCGGCGCGCACGGCCAGCACCGTCGAACCCGCTTCGAGCTCGCAGAGGTAACGGGTCCGCTCGGCGTCACCGAGCGTGTAGGACATGACAGCGCCGGCGTTGACCCGGAAGGGACGCATCGGCATGTACGGCAACGGGTGCGTCTCACTGACACAGAGCAGCAGCCCGCGAGACCGCGACCCGACCAGGATGCCCTCGTCCTGTCCCAGATAGGAGCAGGTGTCCACGCAGGCCCGCTCGCCGGAGCCGCAGTGCCGCACCCCGGTGACGGTGAGGGTGACCAGGTCGAGGTCGGGTGACCGGCGGCGGACCACCTCGGCCAGTTTCGTGGCGTCGCCGGGTCCGCTGGGACGCAGCAGCACCCCGTCCGGGCCGCGTTCGAGGACGCTGAGGTGCACCTCGGCGGTCTCGACGTCGTCGACCTCGGTGATGATCCGGCCGGTCGCGCCGTCCGCGGCGGCCAGCACGATCTCCAGGGGGATGTGCGTGGGGTCGTGGAAGCGCAGCACGGTGAGGGCCTCGCGGCGCACGTGCTCGCAGGCCAGGTCGAGGGTGGCGGCGTCGGTGACGTCGATGCGGGTGACGGCCGGGTCGGTCGGTTCCCCGTTCACGACGTGGATGGCCCTCACCGTCGGCGGCAGGCCGGTCAGGTCGTTCTCGTCGTCGCTGACGATGGCTTCGAATCCCTGGTGGATGGCTTCTTCGATGACCGCTGCCCGCCAGTCACCGGCGCCCCTGAGATCGAGCCAGCACTCTCTCGATGTCATCGGACACCTGCCGGGGTGCGGTCGTGGACCACCGCGGCGAGGCGGTGCAGCATCGCGCCCGGGTCGTCGGCGGTGAAGACCAGCCGGCCCACCGCCACCCCGGCCGCGCCGGCCCGCATCGCCGCCGCCATCCGGGTGAGCACGGTCTCCGGCTCCGCGCCGGGCGTGCCACCGGCGGCGAGCACCGGAACCGTGGCGCCCGCGATGACCCGGGCAGCCGCCGCCGGGTCGTCGGGCAGGGCCGTCTTCACCAGGTCGGCGCCCATCTCGGCGGCGACGGTGATCGCGTGTGCCACGAGACCCGGCGCCTGGCCGTCGCGGACCGCGGGACCGCGGACGTACATCATCGCCATCAGCGGCACCGACCAGCGGTCGCAGGCCTCCGCCACGTCGGCCAGGTGCGCGATCTGCGCGGCCTCGGTGCGGGAGGACGCGTTGACGTGCACGCTCACCGCGTGCGCTCCCAGCCGCAGCGCCTCCTCGACGGTGGCGACCGGGTACTTGGCGTCCGGGTCGGCGGACATCCGGGTGCTCGCGTTGAGCTGGACGATCAGCGACAGGTCGCGGAACCGGGCCGGCCGGATCCGCCGCGCGGCGCCTTTGTGGAGCACGACGCCGTCGGCGCCGTGCTCGGCGAGCTCGGCGACGAGGGCGTCCAGATCACCGTCCGGTCGCAGCGGGCCGGCGCCCATCGTGTGGTCGAGCGGCACCAGCAGCAGGCCGGAACCACCCCGGCGGTTCAGGTGCCCCAGGCGCAGCCGGCGCCCGAAGGATTCGTTGCCGTACATGTCATCCCCTTCGTTCGGTCGTGCCGAAGCTAGTGACGGCCATGGATGGCGAACCACTGCTCGATCGGGTGACGGACCGTCTCCGCGGGAGCATCCGGGCTGATCAGGGCCGATGTCCGAAGGTCCGGGATGGACGGCCTGACCGAACGAGTAGTTGCGCCGTCCGGCTCCGCTGCGGCACGCCCGGGCCTGTGCTAAACAGGACAATCAGCGTCCGACACACGACGGAGGCCGCATGCCCTGGCGTCTTCTCGGCCGTGAAACGGAGATCGGCTCACTCACCCGGATCCTGGACGACACCGCGGCCGGCGCCGGCGGTTTCCACACCCTGACCGGGCCACCCGGCATCGGTAAGTCCCGGCTGCTGCGGTTCGCCGCCGAGCGCGCCCGGCCGCTCGGCATCACCGTCGCGACCCGGGAGGCGTTCCAGCTCGACCAGGCCGCGCCGCTGGTCACGCTGGCCGGGGCGCTGCGCGACTGCCGGCCCGCCTCCGCCGCGTTCGGCTGGCTCGCGCACCGGGAGCCGGAACGCGCCGACCCGTTCGGCACCCTGCAGCGGCTGCGCGCCTCGCTGGAGGAGGCCGCCCGCGAGCGCCCACTGCTCATCATGATCGACGACGCGCAGTGGATGGACGAGCTGTCCGCGCTGGCCATCCGCGAGCTGATCCCGGCGCTGGCCTCGTCGCCGGTGCGCTGGCTGTTCGCGCACCGGCCGCCGTCCGTCGACGACCGCCGCTCCCCCGGCCACCAGCTGATCCAGTGGCTGGCCCGGGACGGCGGCCCGCCGATCCGGGTGCATCCGCTGCGGGAGGCGGCGATCGCCCAGCTCAGCGCGGAGGTGGTCGGCGCGCAGGTGGACAACACGGTGATCGCCCTGGCCGCCTCCTGCGGCGGTAACCCGCTGCGCGCCGAACAGCTGCTGAAGGCGCTGATCGCCACCGGTCAGCTGCTCGTCACCGACGGGGTGGCGTCGGTGATCGGCGACGATCTGCCGTCCAGCTTCGTCGAGTCGGTGCGCGAGCTGCTCGACACGCTGTCGCCGGAGGCCGGTCTGCTGCTGCGCGCGACGTCGGTGTTCGGCCGCCCGTTCGGCATCGAGGAGGCGGCGCGGCTGACCGGCCGCCCGGTCACCGACCTCTATCCGCTGGTCGGCGAGGCGATGACGGACTTCCTGGTCGAGGACGGTCTCGGCGGTCTGGCCTTCGCCCATGATCTGGTACGCCAGGCCGTCTACAGCATGCTGCCCTTCACCATGCGCCAGCAGTTGCACCGGGAGACCGCGGCGATGACCCGGGACGCCGGCCGCCCCGCCCTGGAAGTGGCCGAGCACCAGCTGCGCAGTGGCGCCGCGGGAGCTGCCGACGCGGTCCGCATGGTCCGGTCGGTGGCCCGGGAGATCGCCCGGGTGGCGCCGAGCGCTGCCGCCGAGGTGATGCTGCGTGCTCTCACCGACGCCGATCCCGGCGACCCGGAACGGCCCGCCCTGATCGCCGACACGGTCGGCCTGCTCGCCGCCGCGGCCCGCCTGGAGGAGGCCCGCAAGCTGGGCGTCGAAGCGCTTGGCGCCGGTCTCGACCCGCAGACCGAGGCGGTGCTGCTGCTCGGGCTCGCCGAGGCGTGCAAGCACGGCGGCCTCAACGTCAAGGCGGTCGGGTACGCCGACGACGCCCTGCGTCAGACCGGCGTCTCCCCCGCGGTGCGGGCCCGGCTGCACGCCGTCCGCGCGCACGCCCTCTGCTACCTCGGCGATCTGGCCGGCGCCGACGATTCCGGCGCCCGCTCGGACGAGCTGGGCCGCGGAGCCGGCGAGCACGGGGCGGCGGTGTTCGGTCTCTCCGCGCGCAGTCTCGTGGCGTTCACCGAGGGGCGGCTGCGGGACTCGCTGGAGCACGCGCGTACCGCGACCGCCCTGGCCGACGCCTCCGGTGGCGAGGCGGCGCACCGGCACCCGCGGATCTGGCTGGGCGCGGCGCTGATCGCCCTCGACGAGTTCGGTGAGGCGCAGCAGGTGATCCGGGCCGGCCGCCGCGAGTCGGACCGGTCCGGCGCGGCCTGGACCGAGCCGCTCTGGCACCACTTCCAGTCGACGCTGTACTTCGCCACCGGCCGCGTCGAGGAAGCCGCCGTGGAGGCCGAGTCGGGCCTGGCGGTGGTCGAGCAGCATTCCGCGTACGCCCTGGCCATGCCGCTGCTGGGCATGCTCATGCGAATAGCGGTGCTGCGCGGTGACCTGGCCGCCGCACAGGCCCACCGCGAGCACGTGCGTGAGCTGGAGCGCGGCGGCGTGACGGCGGTCCCCGAGGACGTGCTCTGGCCGGAGGCGGTGCTGCTCTCCGCTTCCGGCGATCAGGAGGGCGCGTTCACGCTCCTCAGCGAGGTGTACGCGGCGCTGCCGGAGCGTCCTGCTCTGCTCGCCACCGAGCCGGGGGCGGCGGCGGCGATGGTCCGGATCGCCCTGGACACCGGTCACAAGGACACCGCCGAGTCGGTGGTCCACGCCGCGCGCCGGTTCGCCGGCCGCAACCCGGGGGTGCACGGCGGGGCCGGCGCCGCCGCGCACGCGGCCGGTCTGTATCACCAGGACGTCGACCGGGTGCTCGTCGCGGCCGAGGAGTTCCGGCTGGCCGGGCGGCCTCTCGCGCTCGCCGCGGCGCTGGAGGACGCGATGCTGCTGGGCCACGAGCCGGCGCCGCAGACCGAGGCCGCACCGGTCGCCGCCGACCGGTCGGCGACCTGCCTGCCGTCGCTCACCCCGGCGGAACGCAGGGTGGCGTTGCAGGTCGGCGCGGGGCGTACCAACATCGAGATCGCCGAGATCCTCTTCATCTCGAAGCACACCGTGGACGCCCATCTGCGCAACATCTTCGCGAAACTCGGTGTCCGCCGCCGGGCCGAACTCGCTGCCCTCGTCGCGCGGGAGTGCGGCGCAACCACGTGAACACGTGATTGTTAGTCCCCGGTCGCGGGGCGAGCATGGCGAAGTGACCGTGTCATGCCGACCGTCCCGGGGGACCACCGATGCCGACACCCGCCCTGCGTACGCCGGTGCTCGTGGCCGGAGCCGGTGTCACCGGTGCGCTCACCGCGCTGGAGCTGGCTCACCACGGCGTGCCGAGCATGGTGATCGAGCGGGCCGGCGGGTCGTCGCGGTTCCCGGATCCGATGCTGATCAGCGGCCGCGGCATGGAGTTGCTGCGCCGGCTCGGCCTGAACCGGCCACTGCGCGCCGAAGGGATGGATCCGAGCTGCCCGGTCGACGTGCTGTGGAGCCGTGAGGCGGGCCGGCCGGCGGTGCCGGTGTGGCGGTTACCGGCGCCGGCCGACCTGCGCCAGGCGTACGCGACGAGCGCCGACGGCACGGCACCGATCGAGCCGTACCTGCTGATCAACGGCCCGGTGCTGATCACGCGGCTGCGCCGGTCGCTGCACGAGCATCCGCTGATCGACCTGCGTACCCGGTGGACCCTCACCGACGTCCGCGCCGACGACGGTGCGGTGACGACCACGGTGATCGACGCGGCGGCGGGGTCGCGGCACGTGATCGAGTCGGCGTACCTGGCCGGCTGCGACGGCACGGAGAGCACGGTGCGCCGCTGTGCCGGGGTGGGCCTGCAGCAGCTCGGCCCGTCGGCGACCCGGTTCACCGTGTACTTCCGGAGTCCGGCGCTGACCCGCACGTGGCGTCATCCGTCCGTACTGATCACGCACGGCGCGACGGTGACCGGTGGTCACGACGGCGACAGCTGTGTCGCGCATCTGCGGGTCACCGCCGACGACCAGGACGACGTCGGTGACCCGGGCGCGCTGCTGCATCACCGGCTCGGCCTGGCCCACGATCCGCCGCAGGTGATGGCCGTGGTGCAGCGGACCGGGGCGCCGTCGATCGCCCGGGCGTACCGGCAGGGCCGGATCTTCCTGGCCGGCCGGGCCGGGCATCAGGCGGGCGCGCCGGGCGGCGACGTCGACCTCTGCATCGGTGACGCGGTGGATCTGGGCTGGCGGCTCGCCGCGACGCTGCACGGCTGGGCCGGTGAGCGGCTGCTCGCGGGTTATGAGGACGAGCGCCGCCGGGACGCCCTGGCCGACCAGCGGTCGGCGAAGCGGGTGCGCAGGACCCGGGCGCGGCTCGACCGGCTGGCCGAGTCGGGCGCGGACCAGGACGCCATCGTGGACGCTCTGCGCAAACACGCGCCGCGGCTGGACCCGGGCGGCACCGGTCCGGCGGAGATGGCCGGGACGACGGGTCACCGCTCGCCGGCGTTCCCGATCGCAGGCGGTGGTCAGCTCTTCGACCGGCTGGGACCGCAGTTCACCCTGGCCGATCTCACCGCCGATCAGAACGGCTGGCCGCTGGTCACGGCGGCGCGCACACGGGGCATCCCGGTGCGGCATCTGCCGATCGCCGGTACGCGGGTGCCGGCTGCCTGGCCGGGCCGGCTCGTGCTGATCCGCCCGGACCAGCGGGTCGCGTGGTCCGCGGACGATCTGCCGGCCGACTGTGACCGGGTGCTCTCCGAGGTGACCGGGTCACGGCCGGTGTTCTACGAGAACACGTGATAGCGGCGGGCCGGGCCGACCGGCGACGCTGACATCTCCCAGCCGATCTGAAATGGACCGAGGCACGATGTCAACGAAGATCAGCGAAGATCTCGCGAGGACGACGATCGCCGGCTGGTATCTCCGGCTCGCCGACAACCAGTGCACGCAGCGCAATCACTGGCAGACCAAGATCATGTACTACCGTGCGGTCGCCGAGCTGCTCGCCGCCCGCCCCGACCACTCGCTGACCTGGAAGGCGATCGTGGGCGCGGTTCAGCCGCGCGGCTGCCGCAGTACGTTCTACGAAGTCGCCGGCCAGCGGGCCCGGCACGGCATGATCGGCGAGCTGCTGGCCGACGGTCGGCTCAGTTCGGTCGAGATCGCCATGCGGTACGGCCGGATCGGCCCGGTGGAGCAGCTCATCGACGAGACGAAGGTCTGGTCGTTCTGGCCGCACCGGCAGCGTTTCGCCGAGTCCGCGCAGGCCGCCGGCCCGTCACCGGACCCGGTCCCCGGCGAGCTGCGCGACGCGCTGCTCACCTGGCAGGACCGCAACCCGGCCCTGGCCGCCGCGAACGCGCACCGGCCACCGGCCTGCGCGGTGGAGGACCTGACCCTGCTGCACCGGGGACGGCTCGCCGCGACCCGCGCGGAGGGCCGCCTCACCGAGATCCTGCGGCACGCCGCGCCGCGCTGAGATCACCCCACCGGGTGTTCACCCTTCCCATTAGCGATCGTCTTCGGATCGGGGGCGCCGGTCAGCGGCACGACCATGCCGGAACCGGGACTGCCCGCCAGCAGATCCCGGCCCGCCTGCGCGTCGAGGAGCCGCGCGCAGTCCTTCATCGGCACACCCGTGTACGTCGGTGGAGAGGATCTGACGACACGGAACAATTCTGGGAGTGAAACCGCACGGAATGTATCGCCTTGAGGTCCACACCGGACCGCGACGATCGGTACGCCGGGGCACTGTTCGGGCTAACCGTTCCGGGTACGCCCGAACGGCTCGTTCACCAGCCGGTGAGGCCGACCGCGGCGGTGGCCGCCATGAGCGCGAGTGCGGCCAGAAGGGTGAAGATCGCGACGTTCACGGCGTGGTATTTGCGGGCCGCCACATTGGCGTTGGAAAGGATCTGGCCGGTGATCGTGGCGAGCAATTCCCCACGGTCGCTCAGCAGCGCCGAGAACTCCCGGCCGAACGCATCCGCGTCGTGCCCGAATCGGTCGGCGATCGTGCTGTAGAAGAGGAGGTTCTGGCTTCCGTGCCGGCGGAACATCCGTGGCCGCAGCGCATTGCCCGCGGCGGTCGCGGCCACCACGATCGCCACCGCCGTGAGCGACGCCAGGAGGGCGAACAGCACACCGCCGAGCTTGTTCTGCGAGACCAGGCTGTAGAGCAGGCCGCCGAGGACGCCGGAGGACGCCAGGGTGGCGGCCGCTTTCGTCTCGGCGTGCTTGACCAGGTCGAACTGCAGTTGCAGGGCACGCCAGGCGTCGTCGGTCGGTTCGGGTGTCGCCATCGGACTCCTCAGCTCGGGGTGGTTCCACGGTTCCAGCGGAACGCAAGCCTGAAGCATGATGGTGGGCATGGCCGAGAGCTGGGCGCCCGGGACCTTCCTGGGCAGTCTCACGCCCTCGGTCACCGGCGAGCTGCTCGGCCTCTGCGCCCGGCGCCGCTATCCGACCGGCCGGGTGATCCTGCGGGAGGGGTCGGCCGGGTCGCACGTGGTGGTGCTGGAGAGCGGCTTCGTCAAGGTGACCACGGCGGTCGAGGGCCGGGCGACGCTGCTCGGCATCCGGCTGCCCGGTGAGCTGCTCGGTGAGATCGGGGCGCTGACCGGCAGCCCGCGCAACGCGACGGTGACCGCGTGCGGCACCACCTGTGTCGGGGTGCTGGCCCGGGCGGTGTTCGAGCATTTCCTGCGGCGTCACCCGGAAGTGTCCAATCTGGTGATGGCCACCATCGCCCGGCAGCTGACCTGGGCGAACCGGCGGCGCAGCGATTTCGTGGCGTTCCCGGCCGAGGTGCGGCTGGCCCGGCTGCTCACCGAGATCGCGCAGGCGTGCGGCAGGCGCCGGCCGGACGACACGATCGAGATCGTGGTGCCGCTGAGCCAGCCGGAGCTGGCCGCGATGATCGCTATCGCCCGGGCGACGGTGCAGAAGGCGCTGCACGAGCTGCGGTCGCGGGGGCTGATCAGCACGGCGTATCGACGTATCGTGATCCTCGACCCGGAGGGCCTCGCCGAGCTGGCTTCTTGACACGGTGAGGTCTGATAGACATGGATCGTTTCGCCCGACCTCAGGTGGTGCAGCGGTGAGCTCCTGGATACGCCGACGGGATCACAACATCTTCGTCAACGGATTCGTCCTGCTGACCTGCGGCCTGATCGCCGGGATCGTGGTCGCGGCGGCGGCCTTCCCGTACGCGGCGATGTCCGGGCTGACGCTGCGGGCCGGCGAGGAGGCGTTCGCGAGCCTGCCGACCGAGCTGCGGGCGTTCAAGGCCCCGCAGATCACCCGGGTCTACGCGTCCGACAACAAGACGCAGATCACCCAGTTCTACGACGAGTTCCGCAGCGACGTGCCGCTCAAGGACATGGCGCAGCCGATGCGCGACGCGATGATCGCCGCCGAGGACCGGGAGTTCTACAACCACGCCGGCGTCGACCTCAAGGGTGTGGCGCGGGCGCTGGTGAACAACAACCAGGGCGGGCCGAAGCAGGGCGCGTCGACGATCACCATGCAGTGGGTGCGGATGTCGCTGGCGTACTCGGCGACCAGCCCGAACGAGGTGGTCGAGGCGACGAAGGACACCCCGAAGCGCAAGGTCACCGAGATGAAGTACGCGCTCGAGGTGGAGAAGCAGCTCACCAAGGAGCAGATCCTGGAGCGCTATCTCAACATCGTGCCGTTCGGCAAGCAGACCTACGGCATCTTCGCGGCCAGCCGCGTCTATTTCGACAAGGCGCCGAAGAATCTGACGCTGGGCCAGGCCGCCATGCTCGCCGCGATCGTGCGGGCGCCGTCGGGTTATGACCCGACCACCTCCGACGGTTATGAGGCGCTGCGCCAGCGCCGCGATTCCTACGTTCTTCCCGGCATGGTGGAGATGGGGGCGATCACGCAGGCGCAGGCCGACGCCGCGATGAAGGAGCCCATTCCGCGCAAGGTGCGGCCGATGAGCAACGGATGCGTTTCGGTCGCGAAGAACAACTGGGGCTTCTTCTGCGACTATTTCTACCGGTGGTGGATGGGCCGGGAGGAGTTCGGAGCCACCGCGTACGACCGGGAGCGCCGTTTGAAGAGCGGTGGATACCGGATCACGACCACCCTGGACATCAAGGCGCAGACGAAGGCCCGGGGCCGCATCGGCGACCTGATCTCGGAGAAGAACAAGAACGCGCTGCTGCTCGCGGCGGTTCAGCCCGGCACGGGCAAGGTGCGGCTGCTCGCGGCGAACCGCAAGTTCAAGCTCGACGACCCGGGCGACCCGCAGAACAAGATCTCGTCGGATCCGGCGAAGGCCCGCAAGGGGATCCGCGGCTCCTACCCGAACACCACGAACCCGCTGCTGTCCGGCGGCGGTGACATCACCGGGTACCAGGCCGGCTCGGTCATGAAGATCTTCACGCTGGTCGCGGCGCTGGAGAAGAAGCTGCCGCTGGCGTACACGATCAAGGCGGAGAAGCGGTACAAGTCGGGCTACGTCATCGACCGGGGCAACGACGCGGCCTGCGAGGGAACGCACTTCTGGTGCCCGCAGAACTCCGGCGGCGGCGGTGAGGGCGTCTACAACATGTGGACCGGGTTCGGGAACTCGATCAACACGTACTTCGTACCCCTGGAGGAACGCATCGGCGCGGAGAACGCGGTCAGCGTCGCCAAACGTTTCGGCATCCAGTTCCGTGAGCCCGACGACGCCAAGCTGGCCTCGCCCGGCTACTCGCATCAGTGGGGCGCGTTCACCCTCGGCGTCTCGGCGACCACGCCGCTGGACATGGCGAACGCGTACGCCACCCTCGCCGCCGACGGCAGGTACTGCCCGCCGACGCCGATCGAGCAGATAGCCACCCGCGACGGCGACAAGCTCGACGTCGGCCGGTCCCAGTGCAGCCAGGCCACCAGCCCGGACGTGGCCCGCGCCGCCGTCGACGCGGCCCGCTGCCCGGTCGGCGACTCCGCCCAGCTGGGCCGCTGCGGCGGTTCCACGGCCGGTGACACCCGCTGGGTGGTCGGGCATCCGGTGTTCGGCAAGACCGGCACCACCGACCGGGACAAGACGGCGTCGCTGATCGCCGGCACGACATCGCTCGTGGTCGCCGGCTACCTGGTCAACCCGGACTACCAGAACCACAAGGACCGGCTGCGGCATGCGCAGGTCAACCCGGCGGTCTACCGCACCCTCGCCGACTACATGGACGGCAAACCCAGGGTCCAGTTCAAGAAACCCGAGAACCGCAAGATCGCGTACGGGGACCGGCGCTCCATTCCCGACGTCGAGTGCGACACGCTCAGCCGGGCCAGCCGGCGGCTCGAACGCGCCGGCTTCACGGTCGACATCGGTCAAGAGGTCGACTCGGAGTGCCCTGCCGGTACCGCGGCGGGCACCGACCCGAGTGGCCGCACCGTCAAGGGCGGCGTCGTGGTCATCCAGGTCAGCAACGGCAAGACGAAGGAACCGGAGCTCCCGGAGCTCCCGGACCTGCCGGGTCTTCCCCCGATCTTCCCGTTACCGACGCCAACCCGCTGATCCGAAACGGTCCTAACGGGTCTGCCACTCCGGCTGGTCCGTCGGTAGCGTGCGCCGCATGCGGCTACGGATGACGTCCCTGATCACTGCCGGGGCGGTCGCCGTCGCCGGTCTGCTCGCACCGCCCGCCACCGCCGGTGCGGCCGGTGCCGACGGGGTGCTGGTCCGCACGATCGCCGACTCCCCTGTTCCGGTGGAGCGGGTCCGGGTGCATGCGGGTTCGCGTACCCCGGTGGAGATCGACCCCGCAGCCGCCGCCGGAATCGCCTCCGGGACCAGGGTCCGCCTGCGAGGTGGAACGGTGACGCCGCTGTCCTCGGGCGGTGCCAGCGCGTTCGGGATCACCGGAACTCATCACGTGACCGTCGTGCCGGTCTACTGGGCGACCACGTCGGTGCCGAGCGGGCAACCCACGACGGCGCAGCTCAAGACGTCGGCGCAGGCCCTGGACGGCTACTGGAACGCGGCCACCGCCGGCAAGATCCGCGTCGCCGTCGCCAAGGTCACCGCGTGGAAGAAGATCGCCAGTCCGGCGTCCGGCCGCTGCGTCGACATCGACGCCCTGGAGACGGCCGCCAAGCGGATCTCCGGCAGCATCGGCACCAGCGGCCGCGACCACCTGATCATCTACTTTCCGCAGGTCAGCGGCTGCGGCTGGTCCGGGCTCGCCACGCTCGGCGCGGGCATGAGCGGCGACATGGTCATGTGGTTGAACGGGTCGTCGCACCTGCAGACGATCGGCCACGAGTTCGGCCACAATCTGGGGCTGCGGCACAGCAACGGCGCCGCCTGCTACAACAATGCGGCGCATCAGGTGCAGGTGCCGCTGTCGCTGCACTGCGATGTGGTCGGCTATGACGACGAGTACGACATCATGGGCAGCCGCGCCACCGGCTATCTGTCGGCGGTCCACCTCGGCGAACTCGGTCTGCTGCCGTCGTCGGCCAGCCGGCGGCTCGTCAAGACGTCGACCGTGACGCTGGCGCCGGTTTCCGCTCGCTCCGGATTGCGGCAGGTCGTCGTACCGATGGGTCGTCGCACTTATCATCTTGAATATCGGACCGCTGTCGGCCTGGACGCCGGTGTCGACGACGAATACGGGCCCGGCGCCGGGGTGATCGTCCGGTATATCGACCTGTCATTGAACGTCCCCTATGAGAACTGGGGCGAGACACAGCTGGTCACCTTCTCCCCCGCCTCCGAGCGTGTCGCTCTCGCAGCCGGTGAATCGTGGAGTGGGCTCGGCATGAGTTTCGCTGTCAAGGCCGCTTCCTCCACCGGCGCGACCGTCACCATCACCCAGCCCGCCGATGTCACCGCGCCGACGGTCAACCCGAAACCGCGGGCTGTGCTGCGCACGGGGACGGTCAGCACGACCGTGGTGCCGGTACAGGTGCAGTGGGGCTTGCGGGACACCCACGAGATCACCGGCCTGCAGCTGGCCCGGCGGCTCGGCGGCTCGACGGCGGCGCCGTCTTTCGTGAAGCTGGCGACCTGGGAGCGCGGACGTGCCGTCACCGCCACCGCCAACCGTTCCAACACCTGGCTGATCAAGGCCACCGATGAGGTCGGCAACACCGGTGTCACCTCAGGCGCGGCGACCAAGGTGACGCTGAACAAGCGGCCCTCCAAGACCTACAAGGGCAAGTGGAAGACGGCGAAGGCCGCGTCCTATCTCGGTGGCAGTGAGCAGGTCACCAAGGCCAAGAACGCCTCGGCGAGGTTCACGGTCACCACCCGGTCGATCGGCTGGATCGCGACGAAGGACAAGACGCGTGGCAAGGCGGCGGTCTACATCGACGGCAAGAAGGTGGCGACGATCAACCTCTACAAGTCGTCGCGCAAGACCAAGCAGCTGGTCTTCACGCGCAGCTGGTCGAAGCCCGGCAAACACACCATCACCATCGTCAACTTGAGCAAGAAGACGGTCGGCGTCGACGGCCTGGTCCACCTGTCGTGACTCCTGTTTCCTCCTGCGGTCGCCGGCCACACCGTGAGGTGGTACTCCAGATGATCCCCGGGCTCGCCCGCGTGATACTTCACGGGCCGACGTGTCGTCGGGGCACTCGGTAGCGGACTGTCGTCAGCAGAACGGGCTCCACCTCGTCCGGGAGCTCGGCACCACCGCTGATGCACAGCCGGCCGGAGGGAAGCGACACGTCAGCCTCGACGACGTGGTCGCAGGAGTCGAGCATCGCCTCAGCGGGAGGGGCGTCGGTCACCGTGAGCAGTACCGGCACATGGTCGTAGCGAGCCGTTCCCACCACGATGCAGTGCTGCCCCACCGCGATGCGCCACGACTCGTCGGCGTCGTCCCGGGTATCGCCGTCGAACGTCCCCTCATCAGCTCCCGCATCCGAGACGACGAACGCGAAGTGGTCGGCGTAGGGCTCAAAACGGCGAATGGTCTCCCGGCTGCTGGTCACGGCCCGAGGCCATCGGTGCATCACCGCGCGCTCATGCCGATGTGAGCGCGTTCTGCCACGCCAACGCCAGTTTGCTAGTCGGATAGCTGACGTCGTCGTCAGATGACTCGTAGCGAGTGCCCACACTGCGAGTATGGCCGGATGGGTGGGCAGTGTGATCGCGGTGGCCGGGACCCTGCTGGGCGCCACTCTGGCATATCTGTTCCAGCGCGCCAATGCGCTGCGTTCTGAGGTATTCACACGGGACGAACGCCTCCGACAGGAGCGCATGGCCGCTTACAGCGGATTCGCCGGTGCGATGGCGAGCCTTCGGCAGGGCGTCGTGAGTCTGTGGCTCGTGAAGCAGCGAATGAAGGATGGTCCCGAGCTTCTTGCCGCCTACACAGAGGCGGACAGATTGGGCGCATTGGCCAACCACGCAAGGCTTCGAGCCCAGTTGGTCGCCGGCGACGCGCGAATAGTTGCGGTGGCTGGTGCGGCATTCCATCCTATTGATGCCATCTCCCAGGCACCCGATCGTGAAAAACTGGTCAGTCACGAGAAGAAGCTGCTGGAACTACTCGACGAATTCATATCTGTAGCCAGAGATGAGATTCAGTAACTGGCCAGCCTGACCGGATGCCATTCACGGTTACCATATTTGATCCCGTGCGGTCGCGCGATCGACGTGGAGCTGCCGGCGACAGCGCGGAGGTGGGCACTACCTGCCGCTGATGGTTCGCGCCGTCAGGTATAGCGCAGGCTCAGCACTCCGCCATCTACGCTTCGCTGGTGGCGGACCGGGATAGCGGGGGTTGGGACGACTGGGTGCGTAGGCCATTCACCGCGACCCCGCACATCCATGGACCGTCGCGACACTCGCCGCGGAAGGCCAGCTGTCACGTGCCCCGTTCGCCCGCCGCTTCACCGCCCTCGTCGGCCGGCCACCGTTGAGTTACCTCACCTGGTGGCGCATGACCACAGCCGCACGCCTTCTCCGACAAGACGACACCCCACTAAGCGCCATCTCCAGCAAAGTCGGCTACACCTCAGAATTCGCCTTCGCCAACGCATTCAAACGCCAGTACGGAACCGCACCAGGCAGATACCGCAGGCAGGCATAAGGCAATTCCTCGGCACTCGCCCAGGATATTTCAACCGAGATGATTGCGTCGCTCATCGGTCCGCATTCGTCAGTTCCAGAAGTTCCCTCATCTCCTGGATCCCACGCTCGACGCGGGGTTTCACCACAGCGGCCATGGCATGTGGGAGGACGTCGGTCAGCCAGACGAGCCGGCTGCGATCACCCTCCTCGTACACCTGGAATGCTGCGTGGTGATAGGTCAATGGCAGCCGTTGCCCCCCGGTCACCGTGTACGCCATTCTGCGAATGTCGTGATCCACCGCCAGGATGAGCTCGTGCACTTGCGCCCCGTCCGGCATGGTCAGGATGCGGACGTCGCCTTCGATCCGGGCGTCGGCCACTCGGCCCGGCAACAGCCGCCGGTGCACCGCGCCGACATCGGCGACGGCCTCCCACACCCGCTGCGCCGGGACGTTGACGGTGGTTTCGACATAGACCGTGGCCATGACAATTCTTCCCATCGTCGGGTGAAGGCGGTGCCGTCGACGGCAGCTTATCGGGCGGTCGTCACTGAGGCTCACGCATGACCAGCGGTATGCGTGGTCGCGGCCGGACATCCGCTCATGGCGCCGCGAGTCACGGGCTTGGAGCGGCGGGGCCGGTTGCGCACGGTCTATTTCTTCCGGTGACCGGCTGCCGGGTCGCAGACTTTCCACAAGCCCTTTTCCTTGCGGAAGACCAATGTCACCGGGTCGGACACGGCCGGGCGGGAGATGGTGGCGCGGGCCTCGTCTCCGGCGACGACGGTGTCCGAGATGGTGACCGGCGACAGCGAGATGGTGAGGTCGAATCCACCGGGGTCGGTCTCGTCGCGGCCGTCGACGTCGCGCATCGCGGTGAGTTCCCGTGCACAGACCAAACCGCGGATCACCTGCCGGTCGTCACGGTCCACGGCCAGCACGAACTCCTCCACGGTATTACGGATCTCGTCGGTATCCGCGCCCCGCCCGCCATGATCCTCCCGCAGCAGGAGGTAGCCGCCGGTTCCGATCACGCCGGCGGCGAGAACCGATGCGACACCGGCGATTCGCGCGAGTGCGGACATGTTTCTCCTCCCGATGATCGAAATATAGTCGGCGTGACCTCATAGACCGTCTGTGCCGGCTTGCCGTACGCCTTCATCTGCCGCATGAAGCGAGCGCGAGTGGACACGCCAGAGTTCGGCTCGGCCGGGCCGCTCTCCTCCAGCCTGTTACTTCGGCTGCTGCTCCGTGCGAGGTCGTGGTGTCGCAGAGGGCTCGGGCGGTGCTGGAAGGGACTTGTGCGCTGGTCCGGCGTACGGGTGCAGTTTGAGCTTCTCGTGAATGGCGGCCGGCGGTTTCCGGGTGGTGCGGTACGCCAGATCCTCCAGATAGATCCACAGGTTGCTGTTGCGCTTGGCGCGTTCGGCGCGCACGAAGGGTTCGATCGCCTCCCAAATGCGTCGGGCCTGGGAGCCGTTCGAGCCGATGATCAGCTCCTCCTTGACGATGCCGTGCGCGACGAGCTTGCCGAGGTCGTCGTAGAGACCACCCACCATGCGCAGATGAGCCCGGATCTCCAACGGCAGGTCTGTGTACGGCTGGACCGGGCGCCGGCGAAGCTCCTCGAAGATGAACTGTTGAGCGTCGAAGAACTCCTGTGTTCGGAAACGGCTGAAAACCTGGAGCACGACTGGCAGGGCGTAGCCGTCCATCGTGGTGCGCGCCTGCCGGAGCGCGAGCGTCCCGGAGACGATCAGCGAGACGACGGAGATGGCGATGGAGATCAGGGAGACCGCTGTCGTAGCGTCCATGCATCCACGTTAATCGATCGATTTCGGTCCCGCGAAAGCGAACTACCGGCACACGACCGACTGCACCCCCGCACGTCCGCGAGCTCTACGGCTCGATTTTCGGTGCTGGTGTCCTCGACGATCTCCTCGTCGCCGGTGTCCAGCAAGATGGCGCGGATGTCGGCGTGGCGGTGAAACTTGGCCGTCACGGCCCGGCGCAGAGCGGCGACCGGGTTCGCTGGACACCATCCTGGATCTGACGTCGTCCCGCGGCATGCGGACAAGCCGCTGCCACTGACGGTCGACAAAAGTGCGACGGCCCGGAGCTCGATGAACTACGCCGAAGACGAATCCGGGCGTTTGGCACACTGCAGCCATGACACAGGACGTCACCGGCGCCGTCGCTCGATATGCGCGACGGTTTCACGCAACGGTCGGCGATGGGCATCATGTCGCCTCGCCGCTCGGGGCATGGCTTCTGCTAGCCCTGTGCGCCTCGGCGAACGACGGCGCGACGAGCGACGGCTCGGCTAGCAACGCCGCGACAAGCGACGGCGGGACGAGCGACGCGCTGACCGACGTGCTCGGCATGGACGCGAAGGCCGCCGCCGAGACTGCCGCGATCTTGCTGGATCAACCGCATCCCCTGGCGCCGTCGGCCGCGGCGACCTGGCACCGGCCGGGCGCCGACACGGACCGGCTGCGGCACTGGTACTCGAGCCTGCCGGCACAGGCCCGCACCGGGCCGCTGCCGGAGCAGGCGCTGCTCGACGCATGGGTGCGGGAACACAGCCTCGGCCTGATCGAGGAGTTCCCGCTGAACGTGACGCCCGATGTGGTGCTCGTGCTGGCCGGGGTGCTGGCGACCCGGGTGTCCTGGGAGGATCCGTTCGACGTCGCGCCCGGGTCCGCGCTGGGGCCGCAGAGCCCGTGGGCCGGCCGGCTGAGCCACGTGCTGAGCAGCCCGTCGGCCGGGCACGTGACGTTCATCGCCACCACCGAGACGGTGGGCGACGTCATCGTGCACGCCGCCGACGCCGGGTCCGGCACCGCGGGGCTCTCCGTCGTGTCGGTCGCCGCCGCGCCGGAGGTTCCGTACGGTGACGTGCTCGCCGTCGCCCACGAGATCGCTCCCGCCGTCCGTCACTGGGCCTCGGCACGCCGGGTGTCGCTGTTCGACCTGCCGGTGGGCGAGACCGCGCTGTGGAGCATCCGCGAGGACCGCGAGCCCACTCGAGCCCTCGACGGCCGGGAGGAACGGCATCGGGCGCTGCTGCCCTGCTGGGCGGCCGACGGGAACCACGACCTGAGCGACCCGTCACTCGGATTCCCGCTCGCGGCCCGGGTGCTGGCGCCGCTGCTGGGCCACCCCGATCTGGCGTTCGAGGCCCGGCAGTCTGCGGTGGCCCGGTACGGCCGGTACGGTTTCGAGGCGGCCGCCGCCACCGGATTCGCCGCCGCCGAGAGCGAACCCGCGGACGGCGTGGTGCGAACGGCGGATCTGCGGTTCGGGCATCCGTACGCCGTCGTCGCCATCGCGACGGACATCGAGTTCAGAGCCGGCGCCGGCCCTGTGCGGGGGCCCTGGCATGGGCTTCCGGTGTTCTCCGGATGGGTCAGCCGGCCGGACGACGTCCCGGACGACGAGGCCGCGCCTGCTCCGGACGCTTAGTTACCGGTGAGGAACCAAACGTTCTGAGTGCACCCAGCAGGGCATGCTTGGATGCCTTGCTATGGCCACCCCTTTGCAGCACCGCGCCGGACACTCCGGGTCACGCATCCTGAGTGTCGCCACGTACCGCCCACGGACTGAGGTGGGCAACGAGCCGATCGCCGCCCTGATCGACTCGAGCGACGAATGGATCCGCCGCCGCTGCGGCATCGAGTCGCGCCGGCGTGCCGCACCCGACGAGGGCCTGGTCATGATGGCGGCGGCGGCTGCCTCCAAGGCGCTGGCCGGCGCAGGCGTCGATCCGCGCGACGTGTCGGCCGTCCTGGTGGCGACGATGTCCCACCGCGGCCGGGCTACGACCGCCGCGCCCCTGGTGGCGGACGCGCTGGGTGCCACCGCGGCGGCGGCGATGGATCTGGGAGCGGCGTGTGCCGGATTCCCGTACGCGCTCGCGACCGCCGACGCGCTCGTGCGCGGCGGCACGGCCGGCCACGTCGTCGTGGTCGGCGCCGAGCGCATGACCGACCTCATCGACGAACGCGACCGCAGCACGGCGTTCCTGTTCGGCGACGGCGCGGGCGCGGTGGTCGTCGGCCCGTCGGAGACGCGCGGCATCGGCCCGGTGGTGTGGGGCGCCGACGGTTCGAAGAGTGAGGTGCTGCGGTACGACGAGGCGGGCATCCTGCGCATGGCCGGCCCCGAGGTGTTCCGCTGGGCGACCTCCGTCGTTCCCGACGTGGCCAGGCGCGCGCTGGACGCGGCGGGTGTCTCCGCGGACGACCTCGCGGCCTTCATCCCCCACCAGGCGAACCTGCGCATCACCTCGGCAGCCGCCAAGGCCCTGGGTCTCGGCCCGCACGTCACGGTGGCCACCGACATCATCACCAACGGCAACACCGGCGCGGCTTCCATCCCGCAGGCGATGGCAGCCCTGCCCGACACGTCGGGTCCCGCACTGCTGGTGGGCTTCGGCGCCGGCTTGGCGTACGCGGCTCAGGTCGTCACCTTGCCCTGACGGCGAGGGACGTCGCACACGCTTCCGGCAGGGCGGTTTCATTCGCCGCGGATGGGGTGCGGGATGCGGTGGGCGTTGAAGATCGGGCGGTGAGAAGACTGGGCAAGGACGCCGTCGCCGGGGTGGTGCTCGGCGTGGAGAGTGTCCCGGACGGTCTGGCGTCCGGCCTGCTCGCGGGCGTGAACCCGCTGGCCGGCCTCTACGCCTACATGTTCGGGACGCTAGGCGGTGCGGTCTTCACCAGTTCGGCGTACATGGCCGTCCAGGGAACCGGCGCCATGGGCATCATCGTCGCCGACGTCCCGGCGGTGCACGGCGCGAACGATCCGGCGAAGGCGCTGTTCACCCTGGCGATGCTGACCGGCGTGATCATGGTGGCGGCCGGGTTGCTGCGGCTCGGGTTCGTGCTGCGGTTCGTGCCGAACTCGGTGATGGTCGCGTTCCTCAGCGCCGTCGGCGTCAACATCGTGCTCGGGCAGCTGTCGAACTTCACCGGCTACGAGGGCAACGGCGTCAACCGGGTGCTGCGCGCCCTCGACACGATCCTGCATCCGGGCCGCCTCGATTGGCAGTCGGTGGCGACCGGCGCGGCGACGATCCTCTTGATTCTTCTTTTCGAGAGGACCCGCATCGGTACGTTCGGACTGGTCGTGGCAGTCGTGATCACTTCGATTGCGGTCCCGCTGCTGGGCTGGACCGGGGTGCGGGTCGTCAACGACATCAGCGAGGTCCCCAACGCGCTGCCCACTCCGGTGCTGCCGGACTTCGGAATCATCCCCGCGCTGCTGATACCGGCCCTGGCGCTGGCGTTCGTCGGACTGTTGCAGGGCGCCGCGATCTCCGCGGGGTTCCCGAACCCCGACGGCAAGTACCCGGATGCGTCCCGCGACTTCATCGGCCAGGGCGCCGGCAACCTCACTTCCGGGATCTTCCAGGGCATGCCGGTCGGCGGTTCGGTGTCCGGGACGAGCTTGAACCGGGCCGCCGGCGCGCGTTCACGACTCTCGCTGATCATCGCGGCGGTGGTGATGGCGATCGTGGTGATGGCGTTCGCCGACGTGGTGGGCCAGATCGTCATGCCTGCTCTGGCGGGCCTGCTGATGCTGATCGGTCTGCGTACCGTCAAGCCTGCTTCTCTGCAAGCGGTGTGGAGAACCGGCTCGATCCAGAAGGCCGTGCTGGCCTGCACGTTCACGCTGACCATGCTGATCCCGCTGCAATATGCCGTGCTCGCCGGGGTGGGCCTCGCGGTGATCCTGCACGTGATCCGCCAGTCGAATCAGGTGACCATCAAGCGGTGGCAGCTCGACGACGACGGCAACGTGGTGGAGACCGATCCGCCCGCCGTGCTGTCCGCCGATGAGGTGGTGGTGCTGCAACCGTACGGAAGCCTCTATTTCGCCGCTGCCCGCGTCCTCGAAGATCAGCTGCCGGCGCCGTCCGAGGGCAACTCGGTGGTGATCATCCGGCTGCGCGGGCGGGAGCAACTCGACACCACGTTCCTCGGGGTGCTGCGCCGCTATGCCGAGGCGCTGCGGGCCGACGGGAGCAAGTTGATGCTGGTGTCCGCTACTGATCGGGTGCAGAAGCAGCTGCGGGTGGCTGGCCTGACCGATCTGATCGAGGTGTACAGCGGCGACGAGCGGGTCGGCGCGTCGACACGGCGTGCCTACGACGACGCGATCGCCTGGATCCACCGGGGCTGACTCTCACACCCATCGTTTGCGGGCGGCGACCCATCCGAGCTGCACCCGGCTGTCGACCCGCGCCTTCGCCATCAATTGCCGGATCCTTCGATGCACGGTACGCAGGGACAGCCCGAGCTGACCGGCCACCGCCTGATCCGTCAGTCCCGCCAGCAGAAGCCCGAGAACCTGCCGATCGAGGTCGTCGAGGTCGCCGGGGTGGTCCTCGCCGATCGGCAGCGGAACCGCCCGTTCCCACTCGGTCTCGAAGAACGCGATCAGCACCGCCAGCAGCCCGCTGCGGTGAATGAGAATCGACGCCGGCGACTCGGGCCGGTCGGTGCGCAGCGGCAGAAAAGCCGTCTCCTCGTCGACGATCATCATCTTGACCGGTACGACGTCGACGACCCTGATCTGCTGCCCGGCGGCGAGACTGGCCCGCACATCGGTGACCATCTCGGGCGCCGCGAGTGCTCCCCGGTCAAGCAGTGCCCGATAACGAACACCGCGTCGCAGCGCCTCCCGCTCGGCGGTGTTCTCCCGGTGCGGGACGATCGTCAGATTGGGCACGACCATGGACCGCACCTCATGCCGCGCGGCGTCCTGGATCTGCAGAAACCGCCGCCGCACGGTCTCCCGGTCGGTGAGCACCTCGACGACGTCGGCCGGCGGCCGCGCGGTCCGATAGTCCTCGGCGAGCGCGGCGACGGCCAGTTCGGCGGCGCGCAGGTCGGCCTGCCGCTGGTGGATGAGGGCACCGAGCGACAGCGCGGGTGGGGCGGGCACATAACCGATCGCCCCTTCGTCACCGACAAGCCCCCGCTCGAGGAGCCCGTCGAGCGCCGCCCGGATCTCGGCGCTCTCCCTGCCGATGTGTTTCACCAGGTCGTCCAGGGTGGCGGCCCGAAGAGTGACGAGGTGCCGGTACACCTCTTCCTCCGCCGCCCCGACCCCGACCGGTTCCAGTATGGACACGAGCTGACAGTAGCGCTCCCACCACTCCTCCAAGCCTTCGCTGAGCGCCATCTCCTTTCTCCTCCCAGATCTTGGGCGACTTCACACCTAGCCAGTTGCAAACCCCCGCTTGGCGTCGCCTCCTTCCCCCTCTCCCCTCTCTCTCCCTCTCTCCCTCCCTCTCGGATCTTGGGTGAACTCGCACCTCGGGGTGGCGAGGATCGCTCAAGATCCGCAGGCGGCTCGGGCCGGCGTTCGGGCGATCGTGGAGACTTGAGACTTTGTGGAACATCGAGGGTGCTCCGGGCCCCACGACCTTCCACCAATCGGCCGCGCCGAAGCGAAGGGCGCGACCAGCCGTGACACCGAGCGGCGAAGCGCCGGCCAAAGCTGATACGACAGCGCACTGCGGTCCACCGTGTGCGGCGAGGACGGCTACCTGAACGGGCCCACCACGTGCGGCGACGACCACTACCTCAACAACCCACCACGCGCGGCAACGACCACTACCTCAACAACCCACCACGCACTCCGATGACGGCCGCCCGAAAGCCCACGCCGACCGTCGCCCCTTTCCCAGATCTTGGGTGACTTCGCACCTCGACGAGTCAAAGATCGCCCAAGATCTGCCGGCAGCGGCGGCGGGTCATGACGGCGGGGGCCGTACTACTTCATGTCAGGCGCACCTTAGAAGAGCAGGCCGGCCGGCGTTGAGCGCGCCGGCCGGCCCCTGACTACCGCTCCGCCCGGCGAGGCAGGTAGTAGTTCACCAGCGGCAGTCCGGTGAACCCGACTGCTTCGTAGAGGGCGCGCGCGGGTGCGTGCCCGGGATCGCCGCCGGTTCCCACGTTGATCAGGGCGAGGCCCTGGTCGGTGAGTCGCCGGATGGCGAATTCCATCAGGGCTCGGCCGTGACCGCGACGCTGATGTTCCGGGTGCACGGCGATCATCTCGATGATCCCCAGTGACTCTTCGCGGTCCTGGCGGAGGACGACGAAACCGGCCGTGACGCCGTCATCCGTGTTCAGGACGAAGGCGTCGTCCGCGAGGCAGCACGTCCGGACGGCGGCGGCTTGCGCGGTCCGCCAGTCCGGGCGGTACATCAGGTTGAAGACAGTGGATCCGAGGACGTTCTCGAACGAGACGAAGACCGGTTCCCAGGCGAGCAGGGACAGGTCGACGACGGCTTGCACGTCGGCTGCGATGAGCGGACGGATGTGCGAGGGCATGCGGATGCTCCGTTCCATGGCGGCGAAAGGACGCAGGAAGCGGCGGAGCACCGTGGTGACGGATGCTCGCCGCTCAGGAGCGGCGGGTCCGCCCGGCAGCGGCGCAGAAGCAGATGAAGGTCATGGGGCGCAGGCTAGCGCGGACGGCCGTCCGCGGCGAGCCGATTTGCGGGGGCAGAACGGCCCCGGGCGGGGGGATGCCCGGGGCCGTTCCTCTTCACCGCGCTAGGAACGAATTCCGTAGGCGCGGGTGATCTCCTGGCGGATGGTGTTGCCGGCGGTGTCGCGGGCGGTCGCTCGCAGGGTGACGAATCCGGACAGAGGGGCGGGGAAAGTCGCGGCCCATCCCGAGCCGGACCGGCGAAGCGACGCCTTCTTCCAGGTCGCGCCGTCGTCGAAGGAGACGTCCAAGGTCGCCGTCGTGATGCGGCCGGCACCCACGGCGCCGGGCAGGTGGGACGGTGTCAGGGTCAGTGACTGCCTGCCACCACGGGCGTAACCGGCCAGGTCGGTGACCACGCCGTAGTCGAGTTGCAGCAACGGCATCGTCTCCTCGTCGGCCACGGCCGGACGGGACACGACGTCCCAGACCGTGTGTGTGGCAGGGGAGAACGGGTAGGCCGACGGATCACGGCCGGCCTTCAGGTCGAGCGTGTACTTCGAGGCGCCCGCCGGATCCTCTTCCAGCGCCGCCATGGCCCACTCCGACTCCTTCAGCAGCGAGCCGTCGCGCGACACGGTGAACCGCAGCGTGTCGCCCCACTGCTGATACCCGGCGTGCCCGTGACCCCCGTCGGCCCACGGCTGCACGTTGAAGGCCATGTATCCCTGGTAGCGGGTCGACGACCAGAACGGCGCGTTGTTGCGGGGGCGGATCACCGGCCCGAAGAAGTTCACGGTCTGCCGGCTGCCCGGCTTGTAGGTGTGGGTTTCGCTGACCGACACCAGTTCCAGGTTCGCGCCGCCGACGGCGTCCTCCGCCCACGCGGTGCCGGGCTGGGCGGACACGTAGTCGGTGCGGGTGGACGGGAAGTCGAGGGCCATCTCGTAGCCGACCGAGTAGGGACGGTACGGCCGGTAGTCCCACCGGAACTCGCCGCCGCGCCGCTTGCCCGATCCGTGGTAACGCATGTCGACGACGGCCAGTTCGCTCGCCTTGGGGCGGTAGGCCAGCGATGACGGCACCCGGCCCGGATGCGGGTCGACGAGGTCGTAGACGTACGGCGAGTTGGGCGACCCGGTGACGGTGAGGCGCCCCATCCGAGAGATCAGCGCCTGGCCGACCCGAGCGGTCAGGCCGAGCACCGGAATCGGCACCGAGGTCCCGTCGTCCTTGCCGACCCACTCGTGAAGCTTGCCGGGCCCGTCGTTGACGACCATCAGCAGCGCAGCGCCGGCCGCGGCGGCGTTGGCGGCCCGCTCACTTCCGGTCAGGCCGGCCGACCGGGTCACGATGACGACCTTGCCGCGCACGTCTCTGCCCGAATAATCGGATATAGAACCTGTAGGAAGATATATCGTTTCCAACCGTGCGGTGCCGTCGTAGAGGCTGGAACCGGGCTGACCGAGGAAGTCCTCGACGCCGGAGACGGTCAGCAGTGGCCGGCTCTTGCGCCACCGGGTCTCGAACTCGAACGAACCCCGGGTGACCGGCGCGGTGGGCAGCGCGTACATGGTGTCGACCCACGGCGGCAGCAGGTATTGATCAGTGAACACGCTGGTGTCGCCGTCGGTGCGGTGCCAGTTCAGGTAGAGCGCCCGATCCTGGGTCACCTTCGGCACGGTCGCGGTGGCTTCGCGGGCCTGGCGAGCGTCGAGGACCACCGTGCGATCGCGGTCCAGAACGATCTCCGGTGCACCGAGCTGGGTCATGCCGATCGAATCCGGTCCGTGGCTGCCGGAGGTCTGCAGATAGGTGACGCCGCTGTAGACACCGGACCGCAGCCGCAGGGTCGTCTTCCCGTCGTACGCCACGATCTCCGGGTCGATCTCCCCGAACCGCTGCAGAAGCAGGTATCCGCTGGCGGCGGCACCGGCCCGGTCCTTCACGTCGAGCGTCAGGTCGTGCCGCTCGTCCTCGGCGTAGAGACCCAGCTGAGTGCGAACGCCACCGGCCTTGATCTCGCCGAGGTAGCGCCGCCCGTCAGCAGCCTGCTCCGGATGGGCGGTGACGGTCACCGACGCGGTCCCCTGTGCGGGAACCACGACCGTCGAGGCGGAGAGGGTGAACATCCCGGGAGCCGGGGTTCCCGCATCAGCGCCGGGGTCGGTGTCATAGGGACCGCCCGCGACCGAACCGGAGACACCGAGGTCCAAGGTCACCGGCACGTCGCCGCTGTTGCTGTAGGTGACCTCACGCGAGATCGGCGCCGGTGACGGGTGCGGCCAGCCGACGAAGCCGAAGTAGACACTTCCGGTGGCGGTGATCGACGAGGTGATCCCGGCCTTGACGTCGACCCGGCCCGCGCCGATCTCGTACGCCGTCCCGCTCACCGCCGCGGCACTGCTCATCAGCGCGTTCTTCAGTTCCTGTGCCCGCCACTGCGGGTGCTGCCCGGCCAGGATCGCCGCGGCGCCGGCCACGTGCGGCGTCGCCATCGAGGTGCCGCTCATGGCCTCGTAGCCGCCGCCGGCCTTCGCCGCCACGATGTCCACGCCCGGGGCGGCGATGTCCGGCTTCAAGCCGTAGTCACCGAACCGCGGTCCCGCACTGGAGAAGTAGGCCCGCTGATCCGCCGAGTCGACGGCCGCGACGGTGAGAGCGGCGTCGGCGGCGCCGGGCGAGCTGATCGACGCCTCGGCTCCGACGTTTCCGGCGGCGATGACGAACAGGGCGCCGGTCTGCGCGGTCAGCCGGTTCACCGCGGCGCTCATCGGGTCGGTGCCGTCACTCGGCATGTCCCCGCCGAGGCTCATGCTCACCACGCGGGCCCCTTGCGCGGCGGCCCACTCCATTCCGGCGATCACCCACGAGTCGTCGCCGGACCCTTCGTCGGACAGCACCTTGCCGATGATCAGGTCCGCTTCCGGTGCGACGCCCTTCTCGGTTCCACCCGATTCCGCTCCGCTTCCGGCGACTGTCGACGCGGTGTGCGTACCGTGCCCGTGCCCGTCCTCGGCGCTCTCACCGGGCACGAAGCTCGTCGCGGTGCTGACGCGTCCGGCCAGGTCCGGATGATCGAGGTCAGCACCGGTGTCCAGCACCGCCACTTTCACACCCTTGCCGTCGAGCCCTGCGGCCCACGCTGCCGGCGCGCCGATCTGCGCGGTGCTCTCGACCAGGTCGGTGCGCACCTTGCCGTCGAGCCACACCTTCGCGATCCCGGCGCTCGCGGTGACGTCTTCCCAGGTCCGCCGGGCTTCGCGCTTGGCCGCTTCAACTGCTTGTCCTCGTACGCTGGGAAGCGCCCGCTTTTTGACGGTCCCCGCCGGAACCGGGCCCGCCGATCGGGTGTAACCGACGATGAGGGGTGTGCTGTCCGCGTGCCGGTCGTCGTAGCCGTCCCGGATCAGCATGCTCACGTTGAACAGCCGCCGGTCAACCCGGTCGTCGGCGAGATACGGCAGCGCCTCGTCGGGGATGACGTAGAAGTCGTCGCCGATGGTCTGGGCGTGCACCCCGCCGCGGGCCCCGTCGGGACGCTTCACGTCGGTGGCGTACCGGCCACCACCGACCTCGGTGACGGTGACCCGGTCCCCGGTGATCAGGGTGACGGTGTGCGAGGCGCCGGCAGCAGCAGGGGCCGCGCCGCCGGGGACGGCACGAGTCGCCGGGACCGCGCCGCCGGGGACGGCACGAGTCGCCGGGACCGCGCCGGCAGCGACGGCCGGGGTCGCCGGCATCGTCGACAGCAGCGTCAGGCCGGCCAGCGCAAGAGCAAGACGGCGTCGTGCACGCCGCGCGTGTGGCAAGGGCATGCCGGTGTTCCTACCGGCCGGCACCTGCCCAGCAATAGATCCGTCGATGGCCGAACACTGCCATGGCAGTGATCAGACATCCCGCGCGCAGAAGTGAAATCGACGTCGATCGAAGCGGAAATGCCAACGACGGCCCGCTGAACCAGTCGGGCCGCCGTCAGCGGTATGGGATCAGATCACGCGAATGTTCTCGGCCTGCAGGCCCTTCTGGCCCTGGGTGATGTCGAATTCCACCCGCTGGTTCTCATCGAGGCTGCGGAAACCGCTCGCCGAGATCGCCGAGAAGTGGGCGAAGACATCCGCGCCACCGTCGTCCTGGCTGATGAAACCGAAACCCTTGTCGCCGTTGAACCACTTCACGGTGCCTGTAGCCATGTCTGTTCCTTCGCAAGCTGTCGGAATCCGCACTGTGCGGACTCTGCCGCCGCCGCGTTGATCCCCGCGTCTGCTCGACGCGGAAACGAAAAAGCGCCTGCATGGGTCCAGATAACCCATCAGGCGCCGAAAACGTCTACGGAAATCAAAACTGCAACACGGGAACCGTAGCACAGAAATGCGGTCACCGACCGATACCGAGACGGGTGATCAGGCGGTGGCGGTTCCGGCCGAGGTGCCGA
The DNA here is from genome assembly GCF_004001265.1 of Actinoplanes sp. OR16. GTDB lineage: Bacteria > Actinomycetota > Actinomycetes > Mycobacteriales > Micromonosporaceae > Actinoplanes. The sequence continues at coordinate 9,210,751 of NZ_AP019371.1, forward strand.
GGGGTGCCCTGTTGTCGGCTTCGGGCAGCTCGGTGTCGGAGTGCGCCGGCGCCGGGGTGATCCACTGGGCGAGCAGCACCGTCGCGTCGTCCTGCAGGCAGTCGTCCTGGTGCTCCAGGATCGCGTGAACCAGCCGGCGAGTGGTCTCCGGCAGGGGGAGCTGATCGGCGATGGCCTTGACCGTGAAGTCGATGAGCCGTTCGATCCCGAACGGCGTGCCGTCGTGGGAACGGGCCTCGGTGACGCCGTCGGTGTAGAGCAGGACGTGGTCGCCCGGTTCGAGGGCCTCCTCGACGACGACCGGCGGCCGGTGATGACCGAGCGATACGGGCAGGGCCGTCGGGGTCGGCAGCACCTTCACCGCCTTGCCCTGGCGCACGACGATCCCGCCGGGGTGCCCGGCGGAGATCACCCGCAGCATGCCGGTGCGCTGGTCGAGTTCGGCGAGCACCGCGGTGATCAGGCCGAGCCGGTCGTGGTCCTGCACGGCCCGGTCGATGCGGTGGTAGGTGCCGGCCAGGTCGAGGCCGGCGCGGCGGGCGTTGCGGTAGGCGGCCAGCGCGAGCGAGACCAGCATCACCGCCCGCATCCCGCCGGCGGAGCCGTGGCCGACGGCGTCGAACAGCGCCAGGTGGGCGATGTCGCCGTTGACGGCGTAGTCGAAGGCGTCGCCGCCGACGTCGTAGCACGGTTCGAGGATTCCGCTGATCATCAGGTGGCCGGTGGAGAAGGTCAGCGGTGGCAGCTGGGCGCGGAGCATCTCCGCTGCCAGCAGCATGGGTTCGCGGCGGCGTCGCCGTTCGATGGTGTCGCTGTAGAGGCCGCGGGTGACGATCAGCTCGGCCAGCAACGCCGCGACGGTGGCGCAGTCCTCGGCCGTGGACGGGCCGGCGGGGCCGTCCAGGACGGCTTCGATCACGCCGAGGCGTTCGGCGCCGTTGATCAGCGGTGTCCACAGTCGCAGGCCGCCTTCGTCGGTGTCGCTGCGACAGACGGCGACAGTGCTGTAGGCGCGCCCCGGGAGGGTGCCGTCGATCATGATCGGGTCCCGGGCCGGAGCGTCCCCGGCCAGCAGTGGCAGCAGTTCCCGCTGCTGGTGATCCACCAGGTAGATGATCATGGAGGTGGCGCCGACGAGCGGAGCGGCTCGCATCGCCATCTGCGGAAGGTCGTCGGGCCGCGCGTGGTGCGACTGCCGCAGCAGCCGGCCCAGCGCTTCGATCCCACCCACGCTCAACCTCCTCGACGCCGTATCGCACGCAGTGTGCCGCACCGGGGCCGCTCACGCCGAATGCGAGGACCGAATGCGCGGGCCGGATGTGTCTCCTTGTTGGTCAGGCCCTGAGCGGCGAGGCCGGCGATCTGCGCCTCCTGCTGCGTCAGCGTGTTACGGCCTTAGGTGCCGGGCTGCGGGGAAACGCCCGCGGCGCGGAGTCGAAGGATGTCGGATCCGCGGCTCGTCGTTCGTAGTACATCTGATGCGAACGACCATTGAGGGGTGACGGCATGGGCAGGCTGACATACGTGACGAACGTGTCGCTGGACGGCTACATCGAAGACGACGAGGGCGGGATCAACTGGTTCCCGCTCGGCGACGAGGTGTTCGCGTTCCACACGTCGCTGCTGCGGTCGGTGGGGACGCTTCTCTACGGGCGGCGCCTGTACGAGACGATGGCCGTCTGGGAGACCGACGCCTCGCTGGCCGCGCGGTCCGATCTGACGGCCGACTTCGCCGGCGCGTGGCAGGCGGCGAGCAAGGTCGTGTACTCGACGAGCCTCGACGCGGTCTCCACGGCCGATACCCGGCTCGAACGCCGTTTCGACCCCGCCGAGGTGCGCGCTCTGAAGACCAGCGGCGATCTCACCGTGGGAGGCGCCGAACTGGCGGCGCGGGCGTTCGAGGCCGGGCTGGTCGACGAATGCCGGCTGATCATCGTGCCCGTCGTCCTCGGCGGCGGTAAGCCGGGGTTGCCGGCCGGGGTGCGCGTCGATCTCGACCTGATCGACGAGCACCGGTTCGGCAACGGTGTCGTGCAGTTGCACTACCGCGTCCGGTAGCGCCCAGGTCCTCATTCGGTCAATGCGGCCCAGGAGACCGCCCGGTCGATTCGGCGGGCGGTCAGGTCCTCCCCGCGGTCCGGCTTCGCGTGCGCGACCCGGCGGGCTTCACCACCGTTCGTCAGTGACTGTTAACTCAGCGGAAAAGCACGTGGTCAACTGGCTGCTAGCCTCGTGATCACTTCTCGCTACCGGGTCTGGAGAGACACATGTCAGTGCTGTATTCGGCGGATCACGCCGACAGCGAACGGCGGTGGCGAGCCGCATGGGTGCCGGTCGACCGGCGCCTGCTGGGGCTGGACCGGCGCACACTGGTGCCGGCGGGGCTGGTCGTGCTGCTGTTCGCCGTCGCGGCGTGGATCTTGCCGGCGATCAACTCATCGGTCAGTGTCGACGATCCGATCCGCGCCGGTGACGTGCTACAGGTCGGTGAGGACGTTCAGTTTGTCCCCGTTGCCGGCGCGCGGCTGCTGACCGGGCTGCGGCAGGGGCAGCCCGATCCGACAGGTTCGTATCCGGGGACGGTCGCGGTGTCGTATCAGGGCACCGTCTTCGAAGTCATCACCGACACCTACCGTGGCACCCCGGCACAGCTGCTCGCGCAGATCAAGAAGACCAACGAGGGCTTGCGCGTCGCCGACGACGCCGGGTTCCACGTCACCGGCGAACCGGTGACGATCACCAACGAGACCGGTGACCACGGTGTCGCCGCGCATTTCGACGGCACCAACGCCGTCGGCCTGGTCGCGGCGTTCGTCTTCGGCGAGACCGGCGTCGAGGTCGAGGTCGTCGGCCCGCAGACCGTCGCCGACGGCGCCACCCAGGAGATCGCCGCCATGCTGCGGTCGGTCCGCCCGATCGGCGACAGGAGCGGATCATGACCACCACCTCCGACCCGGTACCCGTCGCCACGCACACCGCCGCCGCTGCCCGGGACGCCGCGATCGACCGGACCGGCTGGGGCAACCCCGTCGTGTTGTGGCAGCCGCGCAACGCGACCTTCTGGGTCTATCTGTTCGGTGTCGGCTACGGGCTCTGGGTCCTGGCCGGTCAGATCAATCAGGGCATCCGGCTCTACGCCCCGGCTCTGGCTGCCAGCACCGTGATCTTCGGTCTCTTCGCCGTGCTGTTCTGGTGGTTCACCGCCCGGATCGACCGGTACTCGCGCCAGCCGCTCGTCCTGGTCGTGGCGGCGTTCGTGTGGGGTGGCTTCGCCGCGGCCTGGGCCATCGCCCTGTCCGGCAACACCGCTCTGATCAGCCTGTGGGGGAAATGGTTCGGCCAGTCCTTCCAGATGGCTTTCGGTGCCGGGCTGACGGCACCGTTCTTCGAGGAACTCGGCAAGGGATCCGCGGTGTTGCTGCTGTTGTTCCTGGCGCCGCAGGTGGTCCGCACCGCTTATGACGGGTTCATCCTCGGCGCGTTCGCCGGTCTGGGCTTCGAGATCATCGAGGACATCTCGTACACCCTGAACTCGGCGGCGGAGGAGTTCGGCTCCGACCAGATGCACGCCAGTCTGAGCACCGTGGGCCTGCGCCTGCTGTCCGGGTTCTCCTCCCACATCCTGTACTCCGCGGTCGTCGGCGCGGGCATCGTCTACCTGGTCGGCACCGTGGCGCAGCGCCGCCGTCCCGGTCTCGGCATCACGCTCGTCCTCACGTCGATGGTCCTGCACGGCACGTGGGACGCCAACATCGGATTGAGCGGCGGCAACGGCCTCCTGATCGGCGGCCTCATGTTCGTCGAGATCCTGGCCTCGTTCGCGGTGGTGATCTGGGTGTTCAACCACACCGTGCGCCCCGAACGCGAAGCGATGCGCGCGGTCATGACGCCCGAAGCCGACAACGGCGTGATCACCACCGAGGAACTCGACGCCCTCGCCGGCGACCGCAAGCAGCGCCGCGCCTACCGCAAAGCCGCCCGCAGCCGCGCCGAACGCCGGAACCGCCACCACCGCCTCGAAGCGGCCCACGACCTCGCCGGCCAGCTCGCCGCCTCCGCCGGCGCCGAGACCGACCGGGTCCGCTTCGCCCGCGCCGAACTCGCCCGGCTCCGCCAGGTGCCGCAGACCTGACCCTGATCGCTCGAACAGGTCGCGGGGCCGCTCCAGTGAGAGCGGCCCCGCGGCCTTCGTAGCCGGGCCTCTCACCGCCGCCCAGCAGCTGATCAACTCTCAGTTCTCAGCGTTGATGCCGGCCGACAAAGGCAGTTCCGGGCCCACCGTGACCGGTGAGATCATCGGCCGGTCTGGACGGGAGCGCGCCGATGCCGCAGATACCCACAATCGACCTTTCCGCGGCGATCCGCCGAGACTCCCGGCGTCATCGCGCTCTGGCTGGGCCACGCCCACGTCCGGTCCACGGACCGGGGACTTCCGGTTTGATCAAATGATGCGCCGCCGCGGACCAGGACGGCTCCTATCCTTCACCGGTGCACGTCAACCAGTACGCCTACTTCGCGCTGTTCAGTCGCAGCACTTCGGCGGCCGAGATGGCAGCCGTCCTCGGGCTCGAACCCGATGAGATCACCGTCCGCGGCAGCCGTCGCACAGCGCCCAACGCCATCCCGGCCGATCATTGCTGGAAGATCGTCTGCCGTGAACCAGGGCTACGCGTTGACGAACAGGTCGCCCGCATCATCGAACGACTCGCGCCGCACACCGCGGCGATCGCCGCATTGGCCCGCAGCTTGGACACCGAGAACGGAAGGTCCGGCGCCGTTCTTGAAGTCGTGCGCTGCTTCAACGACCGGGGAGCCGAACAGCATGACCCCAGCGATGCGACTACGGAGGCCCCGAACCTGTTCGGCTGGCATCTCTCTCGGGAGGTCCTCGACTTTCTCCAGGCCACCGGAGCGGCACTGGACGTCGATGAGTACGACATGACGCCCGACCATGCCGAGGACTGAGCCTCGAACCACCATCGGGCCAACCACTTGTGGAGACCCTCGGCATCAGGTCGATCTATGCCGACATCCTCATATGGTGGTAGTAGTCCGTGCCGGTTCTCACTTCTCACCGCCGCAGGGTGGCCGCGCCGAAGGACACCGAGAAGCGTTCGCACCAGATGGTGACGCTGCGGTAGTCGCTGACGTCGACGCCGGGGTCGAGCCGGTAGACCTGGTCGCCGCGGTTGCCTTTGAGCCGGCCCGCCTCCAGATATTCGCCGTCGTCGAACACGTGCCAGCCGTCCTCACCGGGCAGCACGGGCTGGTCGGTGAGCCAGACGCGCAGGTCGGGGCCGTCGCTGGTGGCGAGGCCGGCGAGTTCGAGGCGGTGGCTGCCGTCGGTGTCGCGCACGAGGGTCGCGGTGCCGGTGGTGTCGTGTTCGTGGGTGACGAAGTCGCCGCGCGCGAGCACGGTGGGGCCCTGAGGTGCCTGTTCCGACGACTGCGACGGCTCCGGCTGTGTGGCGGTCAGCTGCTCGGTGACGGTGGCGTCGGTGAACAGCTTCCAGGGCTGGAACCAATACAGCGCGGCGACGGCGACGGCCAGGGCGGTCAAGGCGGCGAGGATACGGGTCACCCGATGCAGTCAACGCGGTCGCTGTTGCCGGGCACAACCGGATGGGCGGGCGCGGCGGCGTACGTCATCGTCTCGTAAGAACTCGGCGGCCGGACGCGCGGGGCTGCGCCTCGATTGCAGCGTCGGTAAATTCTTGCGGCCGGGTATTGACCATGGCCGCTGGAGCGCAGATTCTGGTCCGGCGGCTTCGGAGAGTGATCCTTTCCGGACCGTCCGGTGATCTTGGAGTGGACGTGGGCCTGCTTGTGTGAACGAGCACGGAAGTCCACGATCGGCAGTCTGAAGAGGAGCTGATCCGCGTGCCCGCGAAGCACTCCGGTGTCGACGGCCCCGGCGAGGCGGCACCCGCTCCCCGGCGCGGCGGCGGTTTCCCCCGGGTCCGGCTCGCGCGGAGCACGACCCGGGTCCAGCCCGCGCGGACCACGACCCGGATCCGGCTCGCGCGGACGACGACCCGCCACGGCACCGGTGGCACGATCCGCGGCCGGATCGCGCGGACCCTGGCGCTGCCGGTCGCTGTCATCTTCGCGCTGATCGGTGTCATCGCGGCCGGGGAGATCGACGACTACCGGGCCGCCGCGCAGACCGACCGCGCCGTCACCCTCGACCTGGCCGTGCTCGACCTGGTCGACGCCCTGCAGACCGAGCGTGGTCTCGCGGTCGCCGTGCTCGGCGGCACCAAGTCGTTCGCCGATGAGCTCGCCGCGGCACGGGAATCCGTCGATGCGCACCGGGCGATCGTGGAGAGCCTGATCGAGCGGGGCGGTGAGGTCGAGGACCGGGTCGCGGCGGTGGTGGCCGGGCTCGACGACCTTCCGGAGGTGCGGGCCACGCTCGACGTCGCCTTCTACGCGGCGACGATCGCCCGGCTCATCAACATCGAGTTCGGCCTGGATCGGGTCGACGACAACGAGCTGCGGCGTAACTACGCGACGCTGAGCATGTTCAGTGTGGCGAAGGAATCCGCTGCTCAGGAACGGATGCTGCTGTACGGCGTGTTCGCGGCCGGCCGGTTCGGTGAGGGACAGTTCGTGCAGTTCGTGTCGGCGAAGTCGGCCCGGGACACGGCCATTCTGGCGTTCAACCAATACGGCAATCCGGCCGCCGTACAAGCGCAGAATCAGGTTTTGAGCACCCCTGCCGGAAAGCAGGTCGTGGCCGCGGAGAATGCCGCTCTCGCCGCTGCCGACGGTCGCACGTTGAAGGTCAGTCCGGCCGCCTATTGGGAGGCGTCGGGCGCGGTGCTCGGCATTCTGCATCAGGCGGGCCGGGACATGGGCGCGGTCGCGCAGTCCAACGCCGCGAAGATCAAAGATCAGGCGACGGTACGGCTGGCAGCGCTCGTGGCGATCATGGCCTTGTCCGTCGTCGGCGCCATCGTTCTGGCCGTCGTCGCGTCCCGCCGTCTCGCCCGGCCCCTCGCGGCGCTCGCTGACGAAGCCGGGCGGATCAGCGCTGAAACACTGCCCGAGGCCGTGAACCGGGCTACCGAGGGTGGACTGGACATCCGTCCGCCGCCGGTGCGGGTGGCACCGGACGCCAGTGTCGAGGTGCGGCAGGTGGCGGAGGCGTTCGAGCAGGTGCAGAACACCGCGTACACCCTGGCTACCGCGCAGGCCCGGCTGCGGCTGGCGACCTCGCAGTCCCTGGCGAACCTGGGGCACCGCAACCAGAACCTGCTGCGGCGGCTGCTCGGGTTCATCACCAAGCTGGAGAGCGAGGAATCGAGCCCGACCGGCCTGGCCAACCTGTTCGAGCTGGATCATCTGGCGACGCGGATGCGCCGTAACGCGGAGAGCCTGCTCGTTCTCGTGGACGCGGCCGATCCGCGGCAGTGGACCGAGCCGATGCCGATCGCCGACATCATCCGGGCCGCTGTCAGTGAGGTCGAGGAGTATCGGCGGGTGACGCTGCGGCGGGTCGACGACGTACTGGTCAGCGGTCCGGTGGTCGGCACCGTCGTGCACATGCTCGCCGAGCTGATCGAGAACGGCCTGGTGTTCTCGCCGCCGGACGTGGACGTCGAGGTGCACGGGCGGATGATCGGGGACGGGTATCTCGTCGCGATCATCGACTCGGGTATCGGGATGAGCCCGGACGAGATGGAACGGGCCAATCAGCGGCTGCGCGGTGAAGGGGACTTCATCACGGCGCCCGCCCGGTTCCTGGGGCATTACGTGGTGGGCCGGCTGGCTGCTGAGATCGGGGTGAACGTGCAGCTGGCGCCGTCGCCGGTGACGGGGACGACGGCTCGGATGATGCTGCCGGCGTCGTTGATCGCCCCTGCCGCGCCGTTGGTGTCGGCTCCGGTTTCTCCCGCTGCTTCGGGTTCTCCCGCTGCTTCGGGTTCTCCCGCTGCTTCGGGTTCTCCCGCTGCTTCGGGTTCGACCTCCGCTCCATCGGCGCCGTCACGTTCCGCGCCTCTGCGGTCGGACACCATCGAGTTCGTCGTCGTTCCGGAACGGCCCACCGTCGAACTCCTCGGCCGCGAGGCGCCGCTTGAAGATGCGGGACGAACTCAAAACGGATTGCGCCGACGTACGAAGAAGAATCGTGTTTCGAATGCGGGACCGGAACCGGCGACGGAAGGCCGTTCGCGATCCGCGGTCATCGCCGATTCACCGGAGGCGTTGCGGGACCGGTTGTCCGCATTCCACGCGGGTGTGCGGCGGGCCGAAACAGGGTCTTGATACCACGGGGGGGGGATTCATGAGCACCGATGTTCAGCAGTTCAATTGGCTGCTCGGCAGTTTCGTGGCGCAGACCGACGGCGTGCGTGACGCGGTGGCGGTGTCGTCGGACGGCCTGCTGATCGCGAGTTCCGACGGCCTCGACCGCGCCGAAGCCGACCAGCTCGCGGCGATCGTGTCGAGCATGGCGAGCCTGGCCCGCAGCGCGTCACGCCGCTACGACTTCGACGGACTGAAGATCATCATGATCGAGATGCGGCGCGGGTACCTGATCGTGTCGCAGATCGAGGGCGGCAGTGTGCTCGGGGTGGTGGCCGGCAGTGAGTGTGCGCTGGGGGCGATCGGATATGAGATCTCGGTGCTGGCCGAACGCTTCGGTTCGCTGCTGACGCCGGCGCTGATCGCCGAGTCCCGTCAGCACCTGCCACGATGAGCGACCCTCTGGTACGTCCGTTCATGCTCACGGGTGGTCGAACCGAGCCCTTCTTTGACGGCCTGCGAGTCGAGACTCAGTTGAGGGCTGCCCCGGCGGCTCTCTCAGCACCATTGCGTTTCGAATCCCGGCGGATCGTGGAGTTGTGCCAGCAGCCGCGTTCCCTGGCCGACCTGTCCGCCGCTCTGCTGGTCCCGCTGGGTGTGCTGCGGGTGATCGTCGGTGACTTGCTGACCGACGGTTACCTGCGTATCGAGCACCAGCCCGACGAGCTTTCCGTAGACCTGATCGAAAGGATCCGTGACCGTGTCCGCGCCCTCTAACCCGATAGCCGTCAAAATCGTCATCAGCGGTGGATTCGGGGTGGGCAAGACGACGTTCATCGGCGCTGTTTCGGAGATCGAGCCGCTGGTGACCGAGGCGGCGCTGACTTCACGCTCGATCGGCGTGGACGATACGTCGGCGGTGTCGGAGAAGACGACCACGACGGTGGCCCTCGACTTCGGCCGCATCACCCTCGATGAAACGTTATTGCTCTATCTGTTCGGCACGCCCGGCCAGGACCGTTTCGCTTTCCTCTGGGACGACCTGGTCGACGGCGCTCTGGGCGCGATCGTGCTGGTCGACACCCGGCGCGTGGAGGACTGCTTCCCGGCGATCGAGTATTTCGAGGAGACCGGCATCCCGTTCATCGTCGGCATGAACCTGTTCGACGGCGGGCAGCGCTTCGAGGCGGAGGAGGTCCGCGACGCGCTGGGCATCGACGCCGGCGTGCCGATCGTCGAGTGCGACGCCCGCCGGCGCGATTCCGTGAAGGGGACGCTGGTCTCGCTGACCGAGGAGATCCTGACCCGCCGGGTGAGGCGGTAGCGGTCAGAGGCCCCAGCCGTAGCGGACCCGGTCGCGGCCTGAGGTGTTGCGTACGGTCAGGTCGAGGTTGGTGCCGCTGCCGCTGAGCGCGAACATCGAGTAGTAGTCGAACCCGGAGGTGCCGGTGGGTTTACCGCCGAGCGCGGGCCAGTAGGTGCCGCCCATCTGGTTGTCGCGCATGACCTGGGTGACGGCACGGATGTGGCGCACGAAGTTGTCGGTGCTGCCGGCGTCGGCGTAGTCGAGGCCGGTGGACATCGGCGCGCCGTACTCGGTGACGACGGCGCGGGAGGCACAGTTGCCGAGGCGGGTCTGGATGTGGCTGCGGAAGGCGTCGTAGGTCATCGCGCTGTAGAAGAAGGCGTAGTGGTGGAAGGACAGCAGCGTGGCGTTGAAGCGGCTGTCGTTGCAGATGTCGCGCAGGTCCTGGCTGTATCCGGTGCCGCCGATGAGTGTCCGGCCGGGCACTGCCGAGTAGTGGTAGCCGAGCCAGTTCGCGGCGACGTTGCGCCATTCCGCCGAGGTGTAGCCGTGCGGTTCGTTCATCGGCTCGAAGTAGACGTTGGTGTTGGCGCCGTAGGTGTAGGTCACCTTGGACCACATGGTGTTCCAGGCGGCGATGTTGGTGATGCGGCCGCCGGATGCGGCGCCGTCCTCCCAGTACGCCAGGATGACCTTGAAGCCGCGCGCGGTGGCGGCGTCGATCGCGCCGCGGTAGGCGTTCCACCAGGTGGTGCCGACGGTGTGGGTGTTGATCGGGAGCCGGACGGTGTTGATTCCCATGGTCGCCATGTCGTCGTAGACGGCGTTGGCTTTGGCTCGTACCGTCGCGTTGCTGTCGGACTGGCTCAGCCCCTGGATGACCAGCGGGCCGGTGCTGAAGTTGTCGCCGAGCACCGCCCAGTTCATCCCCCGGAATCCGCTGGTGGCGGCAGCGGCCGGTGACGGGATGGCGACCGCACCCACCAGCATGATCAGTGCCAGGCAACGTTTGATCATCTCTCGACTCCCGCCATGTTACGGCTGTGTTACCGAGATGTTATCGCTAACAAGAACCCTGTCAAGTGATACATGTGAATATCTGCGGCGTTGGGGCTGACCGAAGCACGCGCGATATCCAGCGGAAACAGTTCGCGTTTAGCGTTGCCATCCTCGGACGGCGTTGCGGAAGGCTGACATGAATCTTCTCCTGCTCACGGGCAACAACCTCGAGGTGCTGCCCGCACTGGACCTGCTGCCGTACACCGTCGCGGTCTCCCCGTGGGAGAACTGGACCGAGGCGGCGAAGGACCCGGGCATCGCAGCGGTCCTGGCCGACGCCTCCGGCCAGCTCAACCAGGCCCGGGCGACCTGCCGCGCGCTGCGCGCCAACGGCCTGAACGTGCCACTGATCGCAATCGTCCGCGAAGCCGGCCTCGCCGCCGTCAGCGCCGACTGGTCCATCGACGACTTCATCCTCACCACCGCCGGCCCGGCGGAGGTCGCAGCACGGCTGAGCATGGCGGTGAAGCGGCACAGCACGGAGAACGCCACGGCCGAAGACCTGATCCACGTGGGCGAGCTGACCATCGACCCGCACAGCTACACGACCAAGCTGCGCGGCGAGTCCCTGGTGCTGACGTACAAGGAGTTCGAGCTGCTGAAGTTCCTCGCCCAGCAGCCCGGTCGTGTGTTCAGCCGCGACCAGCTGCTGCGTGAGGTCTGGGGTTACGACTACTTCGGCGGCACCCGGACCGTGGACGTGCACGTCCGGCGGCTGCGGGCCAAGCTCGGGCCGCACTGCGAGACGATGATCGGCACCGTTCGCCAGGTCGGTTATAAGTTCGTCCTGCCGGGCGGGGGCCGATACGGGGTTGGTAGCGAGACGCCGGTGTCCGCCGATGACCGCTGGGACACGTCGTTCATCGAGTCGCTGGCCGTGCTTCCGTAAGCATTCGCAGGAGGTCTTCACCCTCCGTCTTACCGAGCTCGTCTCGGCCTGTCGCAGGAGAGGCACTCGTAGACAACCATGGGGATGCCACGGCGTGGGATCTCCTGCCGCACCAGCGGGCGCCGGCACCGGCCGCAGTCCTCACCTCGCTGCCCGGTGCCCGGTGCCGCGTCCGACTTCTTCCGACGCTGCGTACGGTTGACCAGGTCCGCGAAAGGCTTGTTCACCGTCCGCAGCACCACACCTGGATTGGGGTCGAGCAGCGAACGGCTCGCTGACCAGACGACGTCACCGATGACAGCGCTCGACTCGATGATCGGCGTACATGCCCTGACGTTCACTCCGGCACGCCGGACGTGCAGAGCCTCGACCGGCAGGAAACCCTCCCGGTCCGGCTCCACCCAGATGGTGATCGGCTCGACGTCGTCGCTTGCCCTTTCGACGGACCTCAAAGCCGGCAGCAGGTTCGGCAGATCGGCCGACGAGCCCGCCGCCAACCAGATCTCCAGGCTCTCGGCCTCCCTGATGTCCTCCTCCAGGCGCGACAACACATCATCGGGCCGCACCAGTTCCAGCGCCTCACCGGCGCCCTCGACGACCTCCTCCCACGGCAACGACTCGGCCCGGTCCTTCAGGTGCGCGAAGAACCGCCACATCGGATCGGCTGAACTGCCGGATCGGTGCAACTGCTGGAACGCACCAACGACGACGAGGTGGTCCTTCGCCCGGCTCGCGGCCACGTTCAACAGTCGCGGTCCGGCGCTTTCCGGATCGTCATCGGTGAACCAGGGGTGCAGCTTGGAGACCCCGTACCCGGTGTCGACGGTGTCGTACACGACGATGTCCCGCTCGCCGCCCTGGAAGCGATGCACGGTGGAGGCGTCCCAGGCAGGCTGGCCGAACTCATCGAGAAGCGACTCCAGCAGGCGAGCCTGGGCAGCGAACGGGGTGATCGCCGCCAGATTCCGCGTCCGTGTCGTGGCGCTGGCCATGAGCGCGCCGATCAGCTGGGCGTGCATCAGGTTGTACCGGGAACTACCTCCTTGTTTGCGTGCGGTTCGAGCCGCGAGCCCCGACGTGTCGAGCATGACCAGGTCGCCGGTCGTCCACCACGCCTTGCTGTCACGGGCGCGGGTCTTGATCCCCGGTCCGGGTGTCAGTGGATTCTCCCGGTAGAACGCCGCGCTGACGACCTCACCGATGGCCGGCCGCATACGATGCTGTTCGGTCAGGGCTGCCAGCCGTGCCGGCTTTCTGCCCTCCTGCACGGCACGCGCGATACCGGATTTCTCGAACGCGCTCTGATGCAGCCATTGACGCGCCGCTGGCGTATCCGCGACGGCGACTGGCGGCAGCTGCCGGAAATCACCGGCGATGATCGTGTGCCCGGCACCCGCCCCCGCCACGACCATGGCCAGGGCTGCGGTCGTCATGCTGGCCTCATCCAGGATGATCACGTCGAACGTGATCCCCTCAAGGGTCTGCAGCATGACTTGATGTGCTGTCGCCGCCACCACTTGAGCCTTCGTACAGATCTCCCGGCGCAGCTCGAGCAACTGACGGTCAAGATCGGCGACTCGTGGCTCTCGCTTGGCGATCTCCCTGTCGAGGCGATCCCGTTCGGCTAAATCCTCTTCGCTCAACACACCACGTTGCCGTCGCAGCTGGTCAAGACCGTGGCGTAGCGTCACGAGCTCCCGGCCGAGGTCCTTGCGCTCGGCCGCGAGCTGGCTGCCTCGGCTTGCCGCGATCTGGTCGACCAGTACCTTCTGACCGTGCCACTCGTCCCGATTGCCACGAGCTGGTTGCCCCAGCCGAACCAGCGTTCCGCCGTCCGTAGCGAGGTCCGGGCGGCGCTTGAGGACCGCCTCGACCAGCACGTCGACGGCGGCATTCGTCGGAGCGGAGAGCAGTACCTTCTGTCCACGCTCGATGAGAACGTCGACGAAAGCACCGATGGTCGTCGTTTTACCCGTACCGGGCGGGCCCCACAGCCAGGTGACCTCCGGCGTGAGGCAGCGCTTCACTGCATCGCGTTGGGCGAGGCTGAGCATGCTGGCCTCGTGCTTCTGGAGCGGCGGCAGCGGCGGCAGCATCGGCGGGGCGGAGTCGCGGGAGAGCACGGCAAGGGCGGCGTCCGGGTTGAAGCCGGTGGCACCGTTTCTCAGCTGGTGGAGTCGTTTGCTCTGCAGGTTCAGTAGCCAGGAGAGGTCGAGCCGCAGCCGGGCTTCCCGCACCGGTGGCGTCTCCGCCGGCAACGCCAGAGTCACCACCGTGCCGAACACTGAGATGACTTCCGCGTTGAGCTGCATCTCGGGCAAGACAAGCAACCCGGAGGTGCCCTCGGCCGTACCGACGTCGCTCTGAGCCTCGAAGCGCATGAGCTTCCGGTCCGCGACGGTTCCCATGACCCGGCCACCTACGAGCGGCACATCCGTCTCGGTCCGCCGCCGGGTCACGGCGCTCAGTTCTTCACTGAGCGCTCTGATCGCCCCATCCGCCGCGGCCCGCCAGCTCTCACGGGTTGCCGACTCGCGTGCCGTGAGCTGATCCGGGATCTGCGGCCGCTCAGCGTGAGAGGAGGGGGTCGAGGGTGGTGCCCATCCGCGAGGTATCCAGCGGCCGTCGTTCAGGTCGGCAAGGCCATGTGTATGACAGAGATCCCATAACCCGGAAAGATCGGTACGGAATCCGGCCTGGTTGACGGCGAGGAGCAGTTCGCCTTGGGCTACGGGCCCGGATTGCAGGGCCTGGCGCACAATTCCAACGAGCCGATCCGTGGTGCGGGTTCGCATCTCCGCCTCTCCCCCGGCACACGTCAATCGTGCCGGCGTGACGCCCGAGTCCGTTTGCGGTGATCAACTTTCTCTTCTCGGGATGGTCACGCGGAACCGTCCGTTCGTCCATGCCAGACAGCCGAGACGGACGGACTCGCCGATGTAGTGGCCGAGGGTGAACACGCGCCAAGAAATGCGTTCCGAGCGCCGGCACATGAGCGCCTACGCCCGGAACTCACATCTCAGAACCTCAGCGACAAACTTTGCCCATTCGCGGCCAGAACGCCCGTGGTTACGAGCCGATCGATGAGCCATTCCAGCCGGCGTGAAATGTCTGCGCCGCGCCGCGTCCAGCCGTAGAGCTTGGCCACGTACGCGCTCAGCTCGTCGCGGGTCACCCCGCCGGTGTCCCGCACCAGATTGGTGAGGGCAAGCTTGAGCTCATCGTCGTGGACCTGCTCGACGGTGCGGGCAAAGACGTCGATCGGGCTGCGCACCTCGGTGACCTCGACGCCGGGCAGGCGGACGAAATCACCGTCCCGGTCGAGGCCGGCTTCGCGGATCGCGATGTCGATGTTCTCCCGGATGCGCGCGCCGATCCGGCCGATGTCCCAGCTGTCGCGAAGACGCTGATGCATGACGGTGATGTGCACGGGACCTTCGACCGCGGTGATCTCCGCGACGCCGATCTTCATGGAGTGCGAGTTGCCGCGCTCCCCCGGGTCCACCCAGTACGGCAGTGGATCCACCGCTGCGATCCGATAGGGCGTCACCCAGTCCGGTTGCAGGTCGACCGCAGCGCTCTCGGTAGTGACGGCCGGCCGTTCGACGACGTCCGCCGTGTCCGACAGGAGGCCGCGGATCGGCGCGGCTACCGCCCGCTCGATCGCGGTACGCAGGCGCTCCTCCTCACCGGCCCGGTTGCGATACCAGGCGGTGCCCCAGATCCGGTGCAGCCGCCACCCGAGGCCGCGCAGCACCTGGTCGCGCAGCCGATCGCGGTCGCGGGCGACCTTGGACGAGTGGTATTGGAAACCGTCGCACTCGACCCCGAGCACGTAGACGCCCGGCCTGTCCGGATGGCGGATGCCCATGTCGATCCGATATCCGGCCGCCCCGACCTGAGGGGTCAGGTCGTATCCCCAGGACCGGATCACGGAGATGACCGATTCCTCGAACGGTGACTCGGCGTCACCTCCTGTGCTGGTGTCCAGTGCCAGTGCCGCGATGCCACGCTCGGCGTAGTCCAAGTAGCGGCGCAGGTGGCGCAGGCCCTCACTGCCGGCAGTCGCGGCGATGTCGGAGGCGTGAACGCTGGAGACGATCTCGTTGCGGAAGCGGGCACGGGTGATCGCGACGTTCAGCCGTCGCCATCCACCAGCCCGGTTCAGTGGCCCGAAATTCATCGTCGTCTTGCCGGCCTCGTCCGGTCCGTAGCCGATCGAGAAGATCATGACGTCGCGTTCGTCGCCCTGTACCGACTCGAGGTTCTTGACGAAGAAGCCGCCGAGCCGGTCGTCGGTGAAGTACTGATCCAGCTCGGGCCGGTCCTGCCGGGCCTGGTCGACGGCGTGCTCGATGGCGGCGGCCTGCGACTCGGAGAAGCTGACCACGCCGAGGCTGAGGTGCGGCCGGGTGGTGAAGTGGTGGATCACGCGCTCAGCGACCTTGGCGGCCTCGATCGGGTTGTCGCGCGACGAGCCACGCCGGTAGACGCCGCGTGCCGGGATCAGCTCGACGCCCACGTCGGGTCCGACGTCCTCGGCACCGGGGAAGGTGATGAGCTTGCCCTTGTAGAACGACGAGTTCGAGAACGCGATGAGCGCCTCATGCCGGGACCGGTAGTGCCAGCGCAGCGTGAGCGAGCGGAACGCCGCGGAGCCTTTCATGAGATCGAGCACGGACTCGAAGTCGGCGCCGTCCTCGGCTTCCTCATCCCACTCGTCACCCTCGTCGGCGGCGCCGGCGCTGAAGAAGCTGGTCGGCGGCAGCTGCTTCTGGTCGCCCGCCGTGATGAGGGCGTCGCCCCGGTAGATGCAGTTGATGGCGTCCGCCGGCGCGACCTGGCTGGCCTCGTCGAAGATGACGACGTCGAATCGCATGTCCGGTGGCAGATATTGGCTGACGGCCAGCGGCGACATCATGAAGCACGGTTTGATCGCCTGCGTGACGTGACGAGTGCGGTCCAGCAACAGCCGTACCGGCATGTGTTTCTTCTTCTTGCCTGCCTCGCGAAGAATGATCCCCGATTCGCCGACGCTGGTACGCGGACGCCGCTGGTTGCAGGATTTGATGATCCGGGAAGTCGCGTCGGTGACCAGAGTCTGATCGAGGTTTCGGTACTCGGCCACCAGCGAGTCCCGGTCCTCGGCCCTGACGACGCGCAGCGCTTCATCGTGGGCCAAGTGGTAGTCAGCCCATTCCTGGAGCAGGGCACGCTCGAGAACCAGTGGCACCTTGTCGGCGGTGACGCGTTCGGTGATGCAGAAGTCGATAGCGGTCTCGAGGCCGGCGGCGACTAGCTCGGCGCGAGCGGCCTGGTACGCGAACCACTCCTGCTGGCCCGACGTGTCCTCACTCAGGGCCGCGATGAGGTCGGCGGCTTCCTCGTAGTCACCGAGTTCGGCGGCGAGTTCCGCCCGGCGGCCGGGCTCGAAGGCGTCCGTCAGACCGGCACGGGCCTCGGACCAGCGTCGTTCGACGGCCGCCAGTTGCGGTGTCGACGCGATGCCTTCCAGCGACGCGGTCTGAGCCGCCGTCAAGCGCCCGCCCCGCGTCAGCGCCCGCATGCCGGCGGCCCAGTCCAGCGCCGTGTGGATCGCCGCCAGGTCGGTCCATTCTCCCTGGTAGAGGGTGCCGAACAGCGCCACGTAGCCGTCGTCGTGCTCGGCGAACTCGAGGTACGCCGCGTCGACGGCCGCCCGGAGCCGAAGAAGATCCTGAGCCTGCTCGACGGTGAGGTCTCGGCTCACCGCGTCGCTGACGGTGCCTGCCAGCACGGCTGCCGCGCGAAGCGGGGCCTGATGGCTGTGCAGCCACGCGGCGGCGTCGACGATCGGCAGCAGGACGAGTTCCGGCCGTGCCGCGAGCAACGGCTCCGGCGCCAGCCGGGAACGCCATTCCTGGAGCCGGGTACGGGTCTCGACGGCGACCGACAAGATTGTCGGATTCGGCGTCGCGTCACAGGCGATGTGATCGGCGAGGGTTCGCAGATCCGTCGTGCGAGCGCTCCGCAGCGCGGTGTCAGCGGTCGCGAGGGCCCGAGCGACACGGTCGAAGTCGGTGTCGCGGCCCTGGTAATAGCCGCCAAGGATCGCCGCGTGCCGGCTTTCCGCTTCGGCGAGCTCGGCGGTCGCCAGCTTCCAAGCGATGCCCTGCGGGAGTTTCTCGCGAGCCTGATGGCGGTGCACGCCGTCACGGGTGAACTCGGCAAGGGTGCGCTTGTCGGCCCAGAACGCGCCGCCCAGCTTCTTGAGACCCCGGTGATCGTGCGTGAAGCGGTGCGACAGGCTTTCGACGTCCGCGGCGAGCAAACCTTCGGTGTAGTGGGCGACGGCGGTGTCTTCGGCCTGCCGCAGGTTGTGGATCGCCGCTTGCAGCTTCTGTGCGGCCTGTGATGCGGCGGCATGGCCTTCCGCGGACAGCCACGCCCGTTCGGGACGGTCGCCGGCTAGGGCAAGGTTGGCGACGGTGAAAGTCGCCTCGGCGTCCTCGAACGACACGACCGGCGGCAGGCCGAGCATGACGGCAAGCCCGCTCAGTGAACGGCCGGCGGATTGCAACATTTCGCCGTCACGGTGGAATGTGTCGGCCACGGCGGTTGCCTGCTGCGCGGTGAGCGTCCGGACCGGCAGCGACGCGATTGGCAGGACTTGCAGAGAGGACGTGTCGACCTCGGGAATCGTGCCCGTTGCCGGCAGCCCGGACCACGGCACACCGGCGGCCTGGTCGGCGGTACGTTGCCGGTCGGCGAGCGTCTGCAGATCCGCCGTCAGCCGCTCCACGCCCTCCGTGACCTCGTCGAGTTCGGCAGCGGTCAGCCACCAGTCCGGCACCATGGCCGGGCGGATAGTGGTGTGGGAGACGATGCGGGTGAGGTCCGCGGCGTCCGACAGCCGGCTGACGTCGAACGCGGCGGCCAGGGGCGCGTGCGGCGCGGTGATGCCGGACAGCGCTTCGAGTGCCGATCCTGCCGCGTACAGGCGCGAGTCCAGCGATCCTCGATGTGCCACACCGCGCCACGCGAACGAGCGGCCCTGCACGGCGGGACGCCAGGCGCGGGCGAGCGCTGCGGCGGTGGCGCGTACCGCGCCGAACTTCTCGACCGTCAGATCGACCGGCGCGATGCCACTCATGGGCGCGGCGGGCACGTGGTGCAATCGCGCGATCAGGCCGAGCACGTCATGCAGGGAGTAGTTGAGCGGCGTCCGCAAGGCATTCATGGCCTCCGCGTAGGCGTTGAGCTCCTCGCGGCGGCGCCGGGCATTGTCGCGGTCGATCTCACTCATTCCACCCGGAGCGATGGGTACGGTCTCCAAGCCCTGCCCGAGAGCGGCCGCGACCTCTTTCCGAGTGGCCTTGTGGGAGTGCAGTTCGAGCAGGTAGGCGCTGAGTCCGACGTCGTGCAGGCGGTTGCGGACCACTTCCAGAGCGGCGGCCTTCTCGGAGACGAACAACACCCGTTTCCCGGCGTGCAGCAGTGCTCCGATCATGTTCGCGATCGTCTGCGATTTGCCCGTACCCGGAGGTCCGTCCATGACGAACGATCTTCCGTCGAGCGCGGCGGCGACGCTCGACCGCTGCGAGGAGTCGGCGTCGAGCACCAGCGGGATCCGTTCGGCGGGCATCTCCTCGTCGATCCGGTTCTCGGTGAGCTCGTCGAAGAGGAAGCTGCCACCCCCGGCGTCCCGGCCGCCGCCCACGAGTCCCTGAATCACCGGATGCCCTGCGATGGTGGTCTCGTTGTCGAGGAGATCCCGGTACATCGCCTCTTTGGCGAAGGAGAAGTAGGAGAGCGTGACCTCGTCGTTGACCCGCCAACCGGAGTGTTCGGACACGGCTTTGCGGGTCGCGGTCAGGAAGTCGGTGTAGGCGATGTCGTCGAGGTCGTCCACCGACGGGAGGGTGACCATGAGCTGGCTGAGCTTCAGCGCCAGTGCCGGGTTGACCACCGGGTCCTCGTCGGCGCGCTGCATCAGCGGGAGTTGCCGGACACCTGTCGGAACCAGGCGGACCGGGATGAGCAGGAGCGGGCTGGTGTATTTCGCCTTGTCGCCGTCGGTCCAGGTGAGCGAGCCGAACGCCAGGTAGAGGATCCACAGGCCACGATCAAGGAATTCCTGGTTGGAGCGGCGCAGGAGGTTGCGCAGGGCGGAACTGAGATCTGTGGGTGGTTTGTCGCTTTGGAGTACGTCGACGCGTAAGCGGTTGCTCCCCTCGACCTCAAGCTGCGCCTCGCCGTGTTCATCGGGCTCAGCGGTGGGCCGGAAACGGAAATAGCGATCGGCTCGCAGCCCGGCCAGAATCTCTTCGCCGGCCGGATCGAGGATGCGGATCGCGCCCGACTTACTCAGCCGGAAGTTCAGCAGCCGGTTGGTGCCCGAGAGGTTGATCAGGCTGTCACGCCATTGCCCGATGCTTGCCTTGAGCAGCCGAGCCAGTGCTGGATTCGCGTTGGCCACCGTTCAAATCCCCCGTCCGTACATCTGCACGAACGTAGAGGTGATCTTGCAATCCCACACTCGGCCATCCGGATGATCTTGGAAACGTGGATGCGTCCGCACCACGATTGAGCCGAACGACACACGTAGCGGTATATCCATCGTGACCAGTCCGCTGATCGCCGCACCTCAGGATTCCACGATCGGGATCACCGGCTTCGGGCTGCTCGAAGACGCCCACCAGATCGTCGAAGGAATCCGCGACAACAGTTGGGTAGATCTCAGCCTCGGCGGGGTGGGCGCATCACTTGATGCGTTGTCCGTCGCCATCGATCCGCTCGGCACACTCGCCGCTTGGGGCATCGGATGGCTCATCGAGCACGTGCGGCCGTTGCAGGAAGCGCTGGATTGGCTCGCTGGAAGCGCCGACGAGGTCGCTGCTCATGCCGCCACCTGGAACACCGTGGCCACATTCATGGAGGCGGCGCGGCAGGACCTCGCTGAGCGAATCAGCGCCGATTCGGCCGCATGGCATGGCGACTCCGGCGATGCCTACCGCTCCCGCGCCGACGAGCACCTCGCCGTTCTGCAGGGAATCAGCGCCGGAGCGGCGGGCATCTCGTCCGCTGTCGGAGGTGCGGGGCTCCTCGTCGCCCTGGTCCGCGAGATGGTCCGCGATCTGATCGCCCAATTCGTCGCCACTCTGGCCGTGCGGCTGCCGCAATGGCTTGCTGCGGAGGGGCTCACGCTCGGCCTCGCGACTCCGGCCGTGATCGGACAGGTAACCGCGCTCGTCGCGCGGTGGGCCGACGAGATTCAACGCTTCGTCCGTGGCCTCCTCGACAGCCTGCGCCGACTGGTTTCCAAGATCGGCAGCCTGGAGGAGATCTTCGACCGAATTCGCATGCTCGCCGAGCGACTCGGCCGGCCGAATTCTGCGGACGATGCCGGAAGCGGATCCGGCGGTAGCACGAGCGCACCCGGCCCAGAACATGGGCCGGACGGCAGGCAGCACGAGAGTGGTTCGCCGCACGCTTTCGTGGACGCCATCATCAGCAACCCGCGATCATTGGTCGGCCAATCAGCGGAGGCGATCTCGGAGAAGTTCAACGCCGCTGGCTACTCTTCCTACGTCCAGCAGTCCACGAAGAAGGGGACCTCAGGCAAAGCCGTACACGTACGGGTGAAGGACCATCCGGAGATCACCCTCATTCAAGTACACCCAGGAGGCGGTCGGCACACACCTGAGGGGTCGCCGTACTGGAAGATCTCGACGAACACCGTCGGCCGGGTCTGGGTGATACCCCACGATTTCCGGGGCGTGGAAAACTTGGTGGGGAGCGTGGTGCGGTATGACGACTAAGACAGTCAAGGTCGATCGGGTGCGGTCCGCCGCCGAGGCTGCCTCTCTCGAAGCGCACGGCGCCGACATCATCGGCGTCTGCATCGATCCGGACCCTCGCTTCGCTGATGACCGGACCATCACGGTCGAAACGGCAGTCGAGATCCGTAAGGCACTGCGAGGGACACCTCTCGCCCTCGCCATGAACCTGCATGCCGATCCGGCTGATGTCTTACGAGTCGTTGCGGCAGTCGGGGTCGAATGGGTTCAGACGATCACCACTGCGATACCGCCGCATCCTGTCCGGCTGGCATTGAGAGGGGCGGGCATCGGCATCATTTACGCCAGCATCGACATCTCTCATGACGACGATCCCAGCTGGGTCTTCAGCCGTTACGACGCCGAGCCGGATATCAACGCTGCGATGTTCCAGGTCGAGGTGCTGACGGAATATGCGAACTCGTGGGCGTTCCTGCGGGACAGCTCGCCCGAATACGAGGAGGAGTTCCAGATCGAGGACCTCGACGAGTTGGCACAGTCTCGTCCTGTTCTCACCAGTCTCGACGTGTCACCGGACAACCTCGACGAGATATTGGCGCGGTTGCCCCATGTGCGGGGCCTGTCCATGACCCTAGGAGAACAGCCCACCCGCGGAGATGTGCGATTCCATGCGCTTCCCAGAATCCTGCAGGTTCTGGAAGCGCTGCAATGACCGTCTACTGTTGCCGGCGGGAAAGGAACGGGCTGGGTGCTCCGTGCCAGAAGACTGCCAGTTCGTCGCGCGCCCGGGTGGCCGCAACGAACAGCAGTGAACGATCCCGCTGCCGTTCTCGCTGATACTTCTTCGCATCGGTGTCCCGGTACCGATTGATCATCGATCGAGGCACCAGGCCATCGGTGACGCCCGCAATGATCATCCTTTGATATTCCAGGCCCTTGAACCGGTGCATCGTCCCGACGTGGACACCGTCGCTCTCCTTTGGCCCGTCCGGCCCGATCTCGACAGTGCGGACGCCCTCCGACTCCAGGCTCTTCATGACATCGGCGGCGAGTTCCTTTGTCGGCACACAGATCGCCACGGAACCGTCCTGCGGCCTGTGCCAGTCGTCGAGCTGCGTGATGATCAGATCGCGCTCCTCGTCCCACGTCGGGGCACCGCAGAAGAACGGCTGTCCGCCTCGAAGCAGCGACCTGTAGCCGGCCAGATCCTCTTCGCCACCATCCAGATCGTCGTAGCTCTCACCGCTCATGATCTCCAACGCGGCGGCCAGGATTTGCCGGGTGGTGCGGTAGCTCAGGGTGAGCTTCGATGATCGGCCCCGGATGTTGATGCCAAGGCTGCCGAGGGTCACCTGGTTGTCATAGATGCGCTGATGCGTGTCGCCGGTGAGGAACAGGTCGTCCGTTCCTACCGGGACCATCGCCCGGAGCATCCGCCAGTGAGCGGCTGAGAGGTCTTGTGCCTCGTCCACGATCACATGCCGGTATCGGTACCCGCCGCCGGCAGCCAGCGCCATCTCCAACCCGGCCGCTCGTACCGCGACCTGACGCCAGGTCCACGAGTCACTGGCTGCCAGCCACCGCGCGAAGCGCTCGCTCAGATCCCAGATCTGGTCACGCTCGCCACGGTTGAGGTTGCGACCCCGATACGGTCGCCTGGCCTTGAAGTAGTCGTTTCGGGAGGTCAAGGCTTGCCCGAGGATGACTTGGTCCCATTCCGCGGCAAGGAAGTCAGCATCCCATCCAGTTTCGCCGACCTCCTTGCTCAGAAATTTCCGCCAGAGCTGGGGAGCCTGGTTGTCGTCGAGCTTGCGTTTCGGCGCTCGTGGCTCCTGCTCGGCGACGACACGGGCGGCCAATCGATCAACGTTGATGATGTCGACGCGCTCCAGCAGTTCGTCGCCGCCGAGGGTCGTCAGCCGAGCCTTCAGGTCAGCGGCGAGATTGCGGTTGAAGGTCGTGAGGAGGATCGGCTTGTCCGTTCCGGCCGGCAGCTGGCGTGCCAGATGGGCGACCCGGTGCAGCGCCACGATTGTCTTCCCGGTGCCCGGACCGCCACCGACCCGGGCGGGACCGCTGTAACGACGTTCCACCAGCCGACGCTGCGTCGGGTGCAGGAAGACCTGCCACCGCTCGAACGACTCGGCAAGCATGAACTTCAGCGCCTCGTCGTCGGTGGTCACCTGAGTGGCCGGCCTCTGTACCGCCGCGGCGAGGTCGTCGACGTCGACGTCGTCGGCCGTGCGGACCGGCTTGGTGACCTGCTCCAGTACCTCGTCGTAGGACTTGCCGTCGTAGAGGGCGAACAGCACATCCGTGGTCACCTGCGGCGCCCTGTCGACGAGCTGCACCAGCTCCTCTTCACTGGCGATCCGGCGGATCCCCGGCAGCAGCGGTTCGGACACTCCGAGTTCGATCAATTGGGCGTCGGTGTACGCGTCGAACAGGGCTGCCGATTCACTCTCCGGGCCGAGCACTCGCCCGATGATGCTGTCGCCGACCGGCTGGGTGTCGATCGGGTCGACTTCCATCACCTCGAGGCCACCCGTGACACGGTTGATGCGATACGCGTACCGGTCGAGGTCCTCGTAGACCGAGCTTCGGTGCTCCACGCCGATAAGGAGATAGTCCCTCTCCCCGATGTGCAGGAGCAGCGCCCTGATATCGCGTTTCACCCGAGCGGCCAGCAGACGGCTGTCGCCCTGGAGGGTCTTGAGATCCAGCCCTGGCTGCTCAGGATTGTTCCTGAACTTGTGCATGAACTCGTACACCGCCCCGATGTCGGTACGGGACAGCTTCATGATTTCTTTCTCGGCCCGGTCCATGACCCTGAGCCGCGCCTCGCCGCTCATCGCACCGCCTCGCCGTGGGAGGGCCGCTGAGGAACGGAAACCCTGCTCAGCGCGCCGGCGTACATGTGGGCGGCCCGGTTCGAAGCGGACGGGCTCATGCCTGCTGCCAGCGGAGCAAGGTCGGTCGCGTACGGCAAGAGCCGGTCATAGACGCTCTCAGCATCGACCGGCCGCTCCTGGGGCTTCTTGCGGAGGAGGTCAGCGACTACCCGTTCCAGCGGCTCCGGCGTGTCCGGGCGGGCCGAGCGCAACAGCGGCGGCACGTCGTTGACCTGACGAGCCATGACATCGTGAGAGTTCTTGCCGGGAAACAGGCGTTTGCCGGTCAGAAGCTCGTGAAGGATGCAACCGAGCGCGTACAAGTCGGTCAGAGGACCGCTGACCCCGGCCTCGATCTGTTCCGGCGCCATGTAGGCGGGGGTTCCCAGACGCGTGCCGGTCTGCGTGATACGGGAGAACTCGGCAAGGGACGGGGCGGCCGCCAGGCCGAAATCGAGCACCTTGATGCCGCCGTGCGGCTCCAGGATCAGGTTGGCCGGCTTGAGGTCGCGGTGGATCAGCGAGGCGGCGTGCGCGACGGCAAGCACCGCACAGACCTGGGCAGCGATCCCAGCCGCCCAGCCGATCGGCAGCGTCCCTTCTTCCTCGATCAGATCCTCGAGTGTCAGGCCGTGAACGCGTTGCATGACGATGAACGGCCGGCCCTTCTCGGCGCCCACGTCGTAGATCGCCGGCACGCCGGGATGCTCGAGCTTCGCGGTTATCCGCCACTCCCTCCGGAAACGGCGGCGGACCTGCTCGTCGTCGTCTCCACCCGGCAGCCGAGGAAATTTGACCACGACGTCACGGTCGAGTTTGGTGTCCCGCCCGAACCACACCTGGCCCATCGCGCCGCCCGGAAGCGGCAGCTCCTCGAGCTCATAGCGTCCGCCGTTCAATGTCCGTCCCGGCACGGCCCCTCCCCCGTTCGACCACCCGCTGTGCATTTTTGCGTACGCATCGGGATACCTTGCTGGCGGCCGGGCAGCGTGGGCCGGCGCTCACACAGCCGCCGGCCCGCGCGCTGATTTACAAGGCCTGCCGATCGAGACCGAGTTGTGCCGCGGGCTCCTCGGAAAGCCGCTGCTGGATCAACCGGCTGGTGAGGAACGGGCTGGGCGTGCCATGCCAGAACACGGCCAGTTCGTCGCGTGCACGAGTCGCGGCGACGAACAACAGTGACCGATCCCGCTGCCGTTCCCGCTGGTAACGCTTCGGATCACTGCTCGCGAACTGGTCGATCATCTGGCGGGGGATCAGACCGTGGCTGACCCCTGCGATGATCATCCGCTGATATTCCAGGCCCTTGAACCGGTGCATCGTGCCGATGTGCACCCCGCCCGCACCCTTGGGCCCGTCCGGGCCGATTTCGGTGACCGGCACGCCGTCCTGCTGAAGCCGCGCCGCCACGGCCGCGGTGAGCTCACGAGTCGGCACACAGATCGCCACCGAACCGTCGGCCGGGCAACCCCACTCCTTGACCTGGTCGAAGACGAGGTCAAGCTCTTGACTCCAGGTGGCGGCAGCACGGAAGGTCGGCTGGGTGCCACGCAGCAGGGACCGATATCCGGCCAGGTTTTCCTCGCCGCCGTTGAGGTCGTCGTAGACCTCACCGCTCATGATCTCGAGAGCCGCTGCGAGGATCTGCCGGGTGGTCCGATAGCTCAGCGTCAATCGCGACGACCGGCCGCGGATGTTGATGCCGAGACTGCCCAAGGTCACATGGTTGTCGTAGATGCGCTGATGCGTGTCGCCGGCGAGGAACATGTCATCGCCGAGAACGGGCGCCATCGCCCGCAGCATCTTCCAGTGCGCTGCGCTGAGGTCCTGAGCCTCGTCGACCACCACGTGCCGATACCGGTGTCGCAAGAGGCTGCCCGAGCTCTCCTCGGCAGCGGCAGCCGCACGAGCGGCGCGGTCCATCTCCAGCCGGGCCGCCCGCTCCGCGACCTGTCGCCACGTCCACACGCCCTGGCCGTCGAGCCAGTTGGTGAACTGCTCGGTCAGTTGCCATACCTGGTCACGCTCGCCGCGGGTGAGGCTACGGCCACGGTTGGGACGCCGGGCACGGAAGTACTCGTTGCGGGAGTTGAGTACCTGACCGAGGATGACCTGCGTCCATTCGGCGTACAGGAAGTCGGCATCCCAGGCCTTTTCCCCGATTTCCAGCAGGAAGGTCTGCCAAAGGCCAGGAACGCGATTGTCGTCGACGATCCGTTTCCCGGCGCCGATCTTGGCCTCGGAAACCACCCGTGCCGCAAGCTTGTCGATGTTGACGATGTCGACCCGGGCGGTCAGCTCCTGACCGCCGAGCGCGATCAGCCGGGTGCGCAGATCCGCGGCCAGGTTGCGGTTGAAGGTCGTGAGCAGGATCGGCTTGTCCTTGCCGGCTGGCAGCTGCCGGACGAGGTGGGCGACCCGGTGCAGCGCGACGATCGTCTTGCCGGTTCCCGGACCGCCGCCGACACGGGTGGGGCCGGTGGTCGGCTTCTCGGCCAGTTTGCGCTGAGTCGGGTGGAGAAAGACCTGCCACTGCTCGAACTTCTGCCCCAGCACGGCCTGAAGTGCCTCGTCGTCGGAAAAGACCTGTGTGGCCGGGCTGTTCACCGCCGCGGTGAGGTCATCCGGGTCCACCGGCGCCTCGGCCTCGACCGGCTCGGTGATCTGCGCGTAGACGTCGTCGTACGATGTGCCGGCAGCGAGCGCAACCAGCACGTCGGCGGTCAGCTGCGGGGCTCGGCCGACGAGTCCGGTCAGCTCTTCCTCACTGCTGAGGTCACGCACCTGGGGAAGCAGCGGCTCAGCGATGCCCAGAGCCAGGAGCTGGTCGTCGGTATAGGCACCGAAAAGCGGCGGCCGCGCCTCCTCCGAAGCAGGGCCCCGAGCCACCTGTGCGAGGTCGATCACCTCGATCCCGCCGGTAACCCGGTTGATGCGGAAAGCCTGCCGGGCGAGGGTGTCCGCAACCTCGTCGCGATGTTTCACCCCCGCCAGCAGGTAATCCCGCTCGCCCACCGGCAGCAGCAGGGCACGATAGGAGCCGTCGATCCGCGCCGTCAGCATCTCGGAGTCCACGGCGGCGGCCTGCACGTGCAGAATCGGGTCCCGATGGTTCGCCTTGAACCTGTTCATGAACTCGTAGACCGCACCCTGCTCCTGCCGGGGCAGGCTGGTCATCTCCTTGTGTGCACCGTTCATGATCCGCAGCGTCGCTTCGGTGCTCATCCGCGTGCACCCCCGTTCGTACCGTCGATGAGCGCGGCGAGGTCCTTCGCGGACCACTCCCGTGCAGTGCGGGCATGCCAACCGGCCGCGTCATAGGCCTTGTTCCGGTCTTCGATCTCCGGGTCGTCATCGGCCCCGGAAAGGACGATGGCGAGGCGCTGGGAGGGCCAGGCGAATTCGGCCAGCCAGCCCTGCTCACCAAGCTCGTATCCCGCCACCGGAACCGGCAGATTGCGTTTGAGCAGGGCCCGCATCAACCCGTCGAGCTCCGGCTCCTCGGGATCCACGAAACGCAACGTGTCCTCCCATTCCGGATCGACCGCGTCGACCGGTTCAGCCGGCGGCGCGGCATTCGGGGCCGCACCGAGCCATGCCGCGGTCTCCTCATCAAGGTCGAAGGCGCGCTGCGCCGCTACCAAGCCGCTGCCTTCGGTCACCGCGAGGAACGCAGGATCAAAGGCATCCAATGCGGTGTACGCGAGCTGAGCGCCGTCCCCGGGCCCGTTGAGGAACTGGATGATGTTGGACCACCACAGCCATCTCGCCCACTGGGCCTTGTGTTCAGCGGTCGAAACCGCGGACGGGCGGTCGTCGACAACGGCCAGCGCCGACCAGACCGGCGCCGGCCGTTGACGCTGGTCGACGAGGAAAGTGAGCGGATAGCGGGCACTGTCGCCCGCCCGGAACAGGTGGATCTGTCCAGCGACTGCCCCTGGCAGCTTCTGCCCACGGACCGATGCGTGAATGCCATCGCCGATGGCGCCGGAGTCGGCAGACGTCTTCTCCGTGGGCTGCCTGAGCAACCCACTGACGGTCGCTACGGCGAGATGCCGCCAGTGGCCGGCATCCGGATCCGCCAGGAAGTTCATCAGCAAGTCGGCCGGGTTGGCCCAGACACGGCGAAGTTCCTCCGGCTGAGCGTGCGGAACTGCCTGCTTGAGAACCGTACGAGCAGCGCTCTGGGCGTTGCCGCCGTACGGATCCCAGGTTCCCGGCTCCGTCGGCTGCTGCCAGCCAGTGATGTCGTCCCAGGTCAGCGCGATTACCTGATAGCCGTGGGCCCGCAGCCGGGCCCGTTTGTCGGCATCGTCAGCGAGCCGGTTGTGTTCGGGCGAGGCGTGGTACTTGAAGCCGTCGAGATAGACGGCGACCGGCGCCGAGTCACCATCGAGACGGCGGAACAGCACGTCGGGCCGGGTGCCGTGGATGGTGTTCTGCAACTTCATCTGCCAATGCCGCACGTCCCTGCCGTTCGGTGCGGTGAAGCGGATGTCGGCGATCCGGGCGCCGTTCTGATCGGTTGCCCGCTCGAATCGCATCCCGGCCGCCGGGTCGTCCGCTCGCGCCATCAACTTGCGCAGGAACAGCAGCTCCAGCTCGCTCTCCACCTGATGAACGAGGGAGATGGCATCGGTCCGCGTACCCTCCCGAACTTTCCATCCGTCCAGCAGCCGTTCCAGAACTCCGAGCGCCTCCAACCTGCTCATCAGGGGGAACTCGTCGTTGCGGGCGTAGCGCAGCAGGCAACGGTGGCAGGCCGGCCGGCCCTCGTGCTGGCAGACGCAGGCCATCAGGATGGCCCGTGCCTTCTTCATCACGATCCGGAACTTCTCCGACTCGGCGAGCCGGTCAAGGTAGCCGGTTCCCTGCGGCTGGGTGTCGTAGACGACGACGAAGTTGCGGGTGCCGCCGCTTTCAGCGTCCGGCATGGTGGCCCGCACCATTCGCAGATGAGCGGGATCGCCTCCGTACTCGGCCGCGATGCCCAGACGCAGCGCCGCCGCGAAGGAGACCACACGTTCGTCGACGACGTCCACGGTGCTGGGAATCAGGATCCGCAGCGCTTCCGTCTCCAGCTCGTGGGCGAGGATCAGATCGATGTGCTTGGCCGTCTCAGGCGACCGCCGGTACTGACACCACGGCCGGTGGTGCTCAGCGCCTACGGCCACGGCCGTACCGGCGGCCTGTGCGAGAACCATCTGACCGACCGGCGGCGCCCCGTCCACCGTGGTGCCGCCGCAGTTCACGCAGGTGTGGAACGGGTTGATCCGGACCTCGTCGCCGGCGAAGAACTCGGCGACCCGGTCGAAGCGCTGGGCCCCCAGGTTGAACCGCCGTACCTTGGCGTGCCTGGTGTAGTCGACGCCGAACGTCTCACGATCGTGCCGCCACGAGCCGGCGACGTGCTGCGGGTCCACGTCGACCGCGACCGTGGTGGCATAGAAACGGCGATCCCGATCGTCGTTGTCGTCCCGGATCGTCGCATCGTCACGCTTGTCACGGCTGAGAACGCGGGTAGGTTGCAACACCTGGAACAACCGGCCGTGGTCGGCGATGCCTGGGTCCATACAGCGCGGACACGCGCTGGTGTCGGTTTCGGCCAGATGGGTGCGCACGTAACCACAGCGAGCGCAAGCCCGCCACTTGCGGTAGGTCGGCCGTTCCGCCGGGCCGATGTCCAGCCCGGAGATCTCGTGCTTGTAGCCGCGGACGTAGTAGGTGTTCCCCGGGGCGATTTCGGTCAGCGCCTGCTGGGCCGGGCGATCGTATTCGCGCACTTCGCTGTGGAACCGGCGGTCGCCTTCCGTCCGCTCCTCCCAGGTGAGAGTGGCCTCCAGCGACGTCCGGGTGTCGATGAGCGCATAGTTGGGAAGCAGACCGAACGCGACGAGAGTCCCGTGTGCGGCGGCGGCACCGACCTGGCCGAGCCGGCGACGGACAGCTCCGGCCTCCGCCTTCAGCATCCGGATCTCACGTGCGTGATCGGGGTCGCTGGGAACCAGCGACTTGACCGCCGTGTCGATGTCCTTGAGCCGGCGTCGGAAGTCGTCGAGCCGTTCGTCCCAGGCGGCCTCCGCCTCGGCAACCCGGTTGACGATGCCGGAGTCGGCGAAGACCTCCATTTGCTTGATCGCGGATTCCGACAGCTTGTCGCCGAACAGGTCCAGGAAGTCCGTGACCAGGCGCAACCCGTCTCGGCGCGCGGCCTCGGTGAACCCGACAAGCCAGCCGCCTACGCCGAACAGCATGTGCGCCTTCCGCGGCAGCGGCATAACCCCGGGGAACCGGCCGCGAGCGGCCAGGTCGATCAGGTGTGCCAGGTACTGCCGGCGCAGGATCTCCACCGCGGACAGGAAGCAGCCCGGCGGGATGATCTGTCCAGCGATCATGTCGCGCGGCTCGGTCAGGTAGTACCGCTCCCGCTCGGAGCGGCCGACCAGGGTGATCACCAGCGCGTTACCGCTCTTACGACCTGCCCGGCCGGCACGCTGCACATAGTTGGCCGGGCCTTGCGGCAACGACGCCAGCACGATCGCAGAGAGCGCGCCGATGTCGATGCCCATCTCCAGTGTCGGCGTGCACGACAGCACGTTGGGGTCGGTGTAACGCACACCCTCCCGGAACCGCTGTTCCACGGTCTCTCGCTGGGCCCGGGTGAGCATGCCGGTGTGCTCGTCGGTCACCACCCGAAAAACTCCGCTGTCTAGATAAAGCCGGCGATAGTAGTCGGCGAGGGCAGTCTCATCCGGGGCGGCACGCAGATGCCCGGGGCAGCGATACTGCCGGCACGGCTGACCGTCCCAGTCGGCAACCAGGGCCGGGTGCTCAGTCTGTTCCCAGTGGCAGGTGTCGCAGGCGATGCCCGCCGCCACCGCCGCGGCGTCACCGAGCCTGGTCACCCGGATATGGCCGGGCTGGAGACCGTAGACCGTGTTGCCGTCCTCGGTGCTTCCGGAGGCCACGATGCCGGCCGACGCGAGCGTCGGCAGAAGCCGCTGGAGGTAGGCCGTCGCCTGCCCCGCGTCCAGGCCCAGGCAGCGCATCGTCCAGTCCTGATACCAGCCGCCTCGCGCGGGAATCGCGTCGAACATCGACTTCGACTGCGGCGTGGACATGAGGAAGGCAGGCGCCGAGAGACCGTCCGGGAACGCGGGAAGGCCGGGCGGCCGGCCACCCCAGATCTGCCATCGACGGCCGCCGCGTCTGAGGTACGGCGCCAGCCACTCGTGGTACACCGCGCCGCGAGTGCGGAGCCGCTCCAGCAGGCCGCGCAGGAACGCGAGATATCGCGCCGTATCCGGCAACTCGCCGTTGGTCTCCCCACGCAGGTGCTCGTCCCGGCACAGCTTCGCGGCGGCCCTCGGATCCTCCAGAACCACATCGACCGCAGTGGTGCGGGTCAACTCGAGTGTGCGACCCTGCCGGGCGCGCAGGCCCATCTCCATGATCGTAGCGAACGCCAGACGCTCACCGACGAGCTCCCAAGTGGCGTGGCTGCCGGCGCCCTCGCCCGCGAGCAGCTCATCGACACCGGGCTGGTCATGGAGATCGGGCGGCACGACCGCGGCCAGAACGGCCGGGTCAGCGGCCGCCGCGACCATGTCGGTGATCAGCTCGTCCAGCGTCATCGGACGGTCCGGCGCCAAGCGGCTGGTCAGCAGCGCACGCAGCGAGAACGAGTGCGATCGGTTCGCGACGAAGCCGGCCCGGTGCGCGGCGTCCTGGACCGAGTCGTTGAACAGCAGCGTCTTGAGCTCGGTCTTCCCCAGCTCACCACCGGTGAACAACTGGGTGATCGCCACCGAGGCCAGAGTCGCGAGCCCAGCGCCGAGGAAGCGGATGCCGCCGTCCATCTCGCATGAGGGGCAGCGATCCTTCTCCGCGGCGTCGATGGTGACGATATCGGCGAGAACCGGAATCTCGTCCTCGCCGAGCGCGTGGTCCTTCGTCCTGTCGAACGGGCGCACACGCTTGCCGAACTGAAGCACCAACAGGTTCTTCGGTGCAGTGCTGGGGCGCGTGAGCGCTTCGGTGACCTCATCGGCGGTCGAGGTGATAAAGGCGCGTACGCGCCGCTTCTCCCGCCCCACACCGGCGCGGTAGATCTTGTCCGGCTCGGTGACCAACTCCTCCGGCTGGCGTTCCGGGGAAAACGCTGACCATCCGGACCGCCCGCAGTGCCGGCAGTAGATGGCCGGAAGCCGGGTGAACCGGTTGTCGGTGACGACCGCGTCGGTTTCCGGAGCTGACGGGTCGAACGCGCGGGGCTGCTCCCCGTCCCAGCCGAAAGTCGCGTCCGGACCGACACCGCGCAGCAGGCGCGACACCGAACGCACCCACAGGTGCGTCTCGATGTTGAGCAGCGGACGTCGCGGATCCTTCGGGTTCCTTGCCAGCGACAGCAGGCCGACGATGCGAGCCAGCGCTCGCGCGGTGACATCGGGCGCAGTGTGCATGGGGCTTCCCCAGCCGCTCAGGCTTTTGCGCGGCAGCACTTCGATGATTTCGTCGAACGTCCGCGGATCCGATCCCAGCGACTCGAGCAGGCTGCGGACGAGCGGGTGCTCCAGCAGCAGCACGCCAAGCCGCGCGAGATCATCGGCACAGCGCTCCCCGAGCAGAAGCTCGGCGGCACGATCCATCATTGCGGGCGTCCGGTCGTCCAGCTCTGCCAGCAGCTCAGGGGCAGGCATCGGCAGCTGGTAGTTCGGCGGCCCGAGGAACTCATGCGACGTATAGCGAGCCTCGCCGACCAGAGAGTCCTCGTCGAATGGCACACCGAAGACCTGCTCAGCGACCTCCCGGATCGCGGTACGGCCGTCCTTGTCGCCGCCCTCTCCCAGGGTCGCCGAGGTGGCGACCGGGCAGATGGAGCCGAGCGGTCGGCCCGGCTGCGTCACGCCGAGAGCGGAGGCGAGCCGCCGCAGCAGCATGGCGACGTCGGTGCCCTGCGCGCCGTCATAGGTGTGGAACTCGTCGAGCACGACGTACGCGGGGTCGGCGTTCTCCCACAGCGGCAGGTCGTCGGCCCGCTGGAGTAGTAGGTCGAGCATCTTGTAGTTGGTGATCAGGATGTCCGGCGGGTTCCGGCGCATCTCCGACCGCTTCGTCATGACGTGCGCGTACTCGACAGCGGCGACATCACCGATGTAGAGGCCCGCGGTGACCTGGCTCAGCGCCGGGTCGGAGAGCAGCTCGTTGATGCGCTGCGTCTGGTCGGTCGCCAGGGCGTTCATCGGGTAGAGCAGCACGGCCTTCACACCGGCGCGGCCTTGCTGCCGCTGCCGCCGGCAATGATCAAGCACGGGTACGAGGAACGACTCGGTTTTGCCGGACCCGGTGCCAGTGGTGATCAGCGTAGGTTCGGCTCTCTTCCCGAGAGAGGACAACCGCCGAAACGCCTTGGCCTGGTGCACATACGGCCCGAACCCCTCAGGTGCCCATTCGAGGGCATCCCGCCACCCGTCGTCGGCAACGCGGAAGGGCGTGCGAATCCGCAGGTAGGGACCACGGAACACCCCTTGTTCCGGATGGGTGAGAAACCCCTCCAGCCCACGCCGGACCCGCTCCTCGGTGAGCCCGAAGGTGGTCGTCAGGTACTGGGTCAGGTTCCGCTGAAGCGTGTCAGCCGCGACGGTCGGCCTCATGACGGCTGCCATCCGGCGTTCATCGCGTCCTGGAGCCGCCTGCTGAACACCGCGTGGGCCTGCCGGTATTCGTTCTCCCGATCGGCTTTAACGAACGGCGCTCGATACCCCTCCGGCACGGGAGCGTCACCGTCGTTCTCCAAATAGCGCATCAGGGCTTCGAGATCCGGCTTCGTCTGCCGGTGACCGAATGCGTAGGGGTCGGCCGCGATTCTCCGCCCTGCGGCATCGAACCACATCTGGGCCTCACGGTCCGCGATAATCGGGTAGCGGGAACGGAAGACGGCGATCAGCTCGTCCACACCGATTCCCAGCCACACGGCGACGAGCGCATCGATCTCGACGAGCGCGGCGCGGCGTTCCCGCTCGCCCCGGAGCGGGGTGGCCGTGTTCCAGGCGGATGCGACGTCACCGAGTGGTGGCGCATCCACCCATTCGGCACACCAGTTGTCGGCCCGATAGGCGAAGTCGAAGGTCTCCGCCCACAGATCGGCGTAGTCGGCAGTGAGGCAGTTGAGGCGCAGGACGCGCAGGAGTAGTGCGGTGGCCAGCGGATGGTCCGGCTGCGGCGCGGGCATGACCTTGGCATCGGCCACGTCCAGATGCCCCCGGCCGGTGATGCGGAGAATGTAGTCGAGCGGCAGCGAGGCCCAGAAACCCGCGACCAGGCAGGTGTCCCGGGCAGACCGCATCGCCAGGGTCCGCACGGCGTGGATGTGCGACGGGCCGGGAGGAATGAGCGCTGCGAAAAGCGACCGTTCGGTGCTCTTCGGATCGATCATCTCCCGCCAGGCCAGGCGGTAATACTCCGTGGACCGGCGGCCCCACCAGAGTTCTTGGCCCGACCGGGAATACAGCTCGTCCTCCGTCAGTGCCAGGGTTGTACGCGGAACGACACGATCCGGCAGCTCGACCAGACTCCATCCGACCCAATCCTTGGAATTGCGGAAAGGATCGTTGGGCTCCTTCGCGAAGGGTGTGGCCACACCGAAGTGGCTGCCCTGCAGGACGACGGCGTCGAGGCCGTCCGGACGGCCGACCTGGTACCGGATCACCCCCTGCTGCTTCGCGGTCGTCTCGTTGTATCCGCCGCTGATGTTCACATCCGTGGCCGACATCCGCAGCGCGTACGCCGCGAGCGCCTCGATGGCTTTCTGCTCGTCGAGCGTGATGGGAAACAATAGCGGTGTCGCGTCGACGGCGGTCAGAACGTCGCCGCGAAGCATCTTCCACTGCTTCAGCATGTCCTCGTTGACCGGCACTATCCGGGACCGATGCGGCCGGCGGTCCCAGTCTCCGTGGTACTTCTGTCCGGGCAGTTCACCGTCGCCGCCATGAATCAGCGAATCGGCGAGAGTTCGCGCGGCGAAGAGCTGGCTCAGATGCACGAAGTCGACGGCACGGCCGGAGCCATAGATGTGAACCCCGAATTCCAGCGTTCGCCCGGCGTCATCGAAAGCCCAGTTGCCGACGTTGATGAAGCTTCCGTGAACCCGCATGCGGCGGTATGCCTCGGTACGCAGCGAAGTCTCCTTCGCTCCCACCAGATGACTGTCCGGGTGCACCAGACCCGCGAACCCGTGCGGATCGGTGTGCCGCCACACCTGGCAGGCGAATGCCCGGTACAGATCGGGCCGCGTTCCGGTCAGCAGGGGGAAGGACACCGGATGGGTCAGAAAGTCGACCAGGCCAGCGACCCCAGTCAGTTCCGTGAGGAATTTCCGGCGTAGATCACCGTCCTGCAGAACGGTGTCTTTGCGGGCCGCCCAGGCTTCCGCTGGGGGCTTCTCCGCCAGCCGGAACCACGGCTCTCTCTCCGCGAGAACGTCGCCTTCCCGCCAGTCCGGCCGTACCCAGGGAGGGTTACCCACTTGAAGATCGAAGCCACCGTTCGCAAACGCGTGCGAGAAGGTGAGCTCCCAGTGGAAGAAGCCCTGCCGTCCGGCGATCTGCTCCGCGGTCAACAGCCACGGGAAGCGCTCGTTGAGGGTCCAGAACGAGTCGACGCCGACGAGAGCATCAAGCTGCGCCTCGAACTCACTAAGTTCGGGCAGACTCCGGAAGGCCCGGCCGAAGAAGTGCTCGGTGTCCTCGTCCAGGTCCCGGCGACCGATCAGAGCTTCGGCGAAACTCAGCCAGCCGTCGAGGTCGGCCAGCGGTGTTTGCCGGCTGAGTTCGTGGGCGATCGTCATCTTGCGAGTGCCGCCGGTGGCCTTCGCTGGAATGGAGAGCTGCTGGGGCTGGACCTGACCGAAGATGTCGGTCACCTCGTAGGTGACGGGCTCCTCGAGTTCCGGCTCTTCCCGGACGTAAGTGATCTCTACGGTTCTGGCGGGATATCTGACGTCATCGGATCCGTCGAGCAGGCCCACCTTTTCGATCGGCCAGAACCACAAGGCGCACCAGACGTCCATCAAAGTCTTCAGCCGCCAGTAGGGCGTACCGGGACGGGTCAGATCCGCGAGGATCTTCTCCCGGGGGACCGCGTCGTCGACGGCGGGGACGTCGTCGGCGCCCCAGACCTTGATGTCGCGGCGGATCTCCTGTTCGGAGAGCGCGAGGCGTTGCTGGACCAGATCCCACAGGTACTCGACTCGGCCGGCGAGTGCTTGGAGGCGGGCGACCTGGGAGGGCTTGGCGCGCGTCGCCTTGGCCGACGGAACACGCTTCATGGCCGCTCGCCACTTCTTGAGCCGTTCGATCGCCTCGGGCGCCAAAGCCCGGGCTTCCTTCTCTGCGGCGACCGCACCCCAGCCGTCTCCGGGCAGCAGGAAGTGGTGGATGGTGCCCTCGTCGATGGTGCCGTCCCGGAAGTGCTTGTCCTGGGGAGCGACGGTCAGCCACGACTTGTCAGAGAGCTGTTCGGGACGGTACATGCGCCGGCCGGCGCCGATCAGGGAATTCCCCCGCTGCAGATGCAGTCCGAACCAGGGAGCCTCCAGGCCGGAATGCATGACGTTCAACCACAGAGAGACCTCGGCAAGCTCGACCGCGGTGCGGTTCAGGTCGACGCCGTAGGAGTTGTGCAGGGCGATGTAGGCCTTAACCTTTTGCAATTCGAGGTGGTATTGCTCTGGATCGAGGGCCACCTGCAACTCTTCTTGGCGCAGCTCCAGATACTTCGCAGCTACCTGGTTGATCGCCTCGTTGAGGAAGGCACCCGAACCGAGCGCCGGCTCGCAGATCGTCCAGTCCAGGAGCCGTCGGGCCATGGTCTTATCGCCCAAGCCCTCCTTGTCGATGACCTTCTGCTCCTCCTCGATGCGGTACTTGAGGGCGAGCTGAACGGTCACCTCGGTAAGGGACTGCGGGGTGTAGTACGACGCGCTCGTCTGACGGTCGCGGCCGGCGAGGCGGTAGACGAACTGGCCCGGTCGGTACGGGATCCGGCTGCGAATACCGGTGTAGGGGTCTTCCTTCAGGACGAAAACCGAGTCGTCGTACTCGTCAGCTTTGGAAGCCGGGATCATCCACGAACCGTCCTTGGGCTCGCCGCCCTTTGCCACCTCGTAAAGCTGCTCGGTGGCGACGAAACCGGTGTAGGACATCAGGCCCTCGTACACCGCGCCGAGCTGGTTGATGCCCAGCTGCGCGTACGAGATGAAGCCACCGCGGCCGCGCTTACTTCCCTTGCTCAGCATCAGGCGGCGCAGCACCTGGTAGAGGACCTTGTTGCGCAGTCTGGTGTCCAGCTTCGGCACGTCCGGGTCGTCGGGGTCGCTGCCGGGCTGCGGGATGAGCCGGCCGATGAGCTTGGTCTTCTCCGGCAGGAAGAGGTCGGACTTCATCGGCTCGAAGCGGAGGCCGACGCCCTCGCTGGCCTTCTCGCCGACCTGGGCGCTGCCGCGCGGACGGTGACCCTCGTTGACCATGCGGAACAACAGGTCGAGTGACTCGTACAGATGGAAGTTGTCCTCGGACGAGGGCGCGAGCCTCCGCGAGATGAGGTCCCCGAGACGGGCCAGGCTGTAACCCTCGATGTACTCGCGGTCCTTCGCCGGCAGGACGCCCAACTCGGGGCGGGCCTCGGCGTAGAGGAGGAAGAGGATGCGGTAGAGGTAGCGCAGGGACTCCTGTCCCAGCTCCTTCGCGAGCTCGTCGAGCTCCATGACGTCCTGCGGCTGGTACCCGGCGCGGCGGATCTGGTCGAGGACCTCGTTGGCGATGAGTTCGACGGAGACGCGCAAACCCTCACGTAGTTCGCTGGAAACGCCGACAGCATGCTGGCGGGAGCCGTTGACGAGTTCGGCGAGCTGCTCCGTTCCGCCTTCGGCGGGCGGTCGCAGCGAGTCCGAACCGAACAAGGCCGCGACGACGTCGAGTTCCTTGTCATCGTTGCGGCCATAGGCCAGGTCGAGGCTGACCGACAGGTAGCGGCCCTCGCCCCAGACGGTGCTGTCGGCGAGGGTGACGACGCCGCCGTTGAGCAACAGGACGTAGCGCGGCTTGTTCGTCGCGGCGAACAGCCAGGAGGCCAGCTTCGCCCCGGTCTCGATCGTGTCGCCGCCGTCGAGCGTGACCGGTTCGAGCAGACGGCCGGCCTCGGTCGCGTCCTGGGCTGCGTCGGTGTCGACCGCCCAGCCGCAGTGCAGCGCCACGATGCTGTAGCCGGCGCCGGACTCCAGGTGGGCGACCGGGATCTCGTATTCCTGGCCGGAGCGTTCCACCGTTAAGGTCTGCGGCTTCGGGTCGAAGCCGAAGCCGCGCAGCGTCTCGAGGTTGAGTTTGCGGAGCCGCTCGGCGTCGAAGAGTTCCAGATCGCTCAGTTCGGCCTTGGCGTCAAGATAGTCGCGGCGCCGGCCCTTGAACCCGGTTCGCGGAGTGGACCGGCCGTCCCTCTCTTCCTCGGTCCACTTCTTGAGCAGCGTGCTCTTGATAGTGGCGGGAAGGACCTCGGCGAGGTAGTGCGCGGAAAGGTACTCACCGCGGTTGGTCAGCGAATCAAAGCTCATGCGACACCCTCTCCGGGCTTGACGAGGACGGCGAGAACCCGGAGCAGCGGGTCAGGGATGGTCTCGAGGCGATCGACGAGGTCACGCTGCTGCTGGACCACGGTCTCGGTACGACGCAGCGCAGCAGGCAGGCCTTTGAACAAACTCGTCTGCTCAGCGGCGAAGCCGGTCAACTTCTCCCGATAGGACTTCAGGGGCGCCGTATTCGCCTCCTCCCAGACCTCCCGTTCGGCCGCCAGGTGCTCGCGGGCTGCCGCGACAGCGTCCGGGACTAGCTTCTGCAGCGCGTCTAGCTCGACACTCTCGGCCCGGTTGACCATTTTCGGCCCGACTCCTGCGGCTTCCAGGACGTGGTCCATCTTCTCGACCTTGACTTCGCCGGGGAGTCCGGTGACCGCCATCCACTCGACGAC
Organism: Actinoplanes sp. OR16; assembly: GCF_004001265.1. Taxonomy (GTDB): domain Bacteria; phylum Actinomycetota; class Actinomycetes; order Mycobacteriales; family Micromonosporaceae; genus Actinoplanes. The sequence goes on from NZ_AP019371.1 coordinate 9,249,943, forward strand.
GGTCGGCTGGCCCAGCTTGTTAGCGTAGACACCCTGGATCAGGAAGACCGGGCCGTCCACGTTCGCTGTCAGCACCGGTGCCTGCTGGCGACCGAGGCGGATGAGCACCTTGTCGATCAGCCAGTCGATCATGGGATGGACGTCGCTGAGGAAGGCGATGTCCGGCCAGCTCGTGGTCTTGGCCTGCCGCGCCTCGTCCAGCTTGCGCTGGGCAAGCTTGCGGTCGAAGGTCACCTTGAGCCGCAGCCTGTCGCCCTCTCGGTGCGCCTGAAGGTAGGACTTCGGCAGGTCGGAGAGCCGGTAGATGAGGTCGTCGGGGGCGAGGAAGGTCATGAGCTCCTCCTCCCGGCGCAGATCGATGGCATCTTCCGGCCGATCGTCGTACAGCTCCCGGAGCGCAGCCTCGGTGAACTCCTCCGTGGAGGCGAACAGCCGGGGGACGCGGGCGTTCGGAATCTCTGCCGCCACCGGCTCGTCGCTGGCGCCGGCCATCAGGTCGGCGAGCACGTCGATCTCAATGCCTTGCTCGTACGATTCGTCAACGCTCTTACCGTTGAGCAGGTCCCGGACCAGCCGGTCCTCCTCGACCTTGGCGTCGTAGACGCCGATGGCTGCTTCGACGCTGCCCAAGCTGCGGTGCGCGTTCTCTTCTCGCTTGAGCAACTTCTCGGCCACGGTGCGGTCGTCCTTGGCGCCCTCAACGCCGGAGGTCAGGATGAGCGCCCGGAACTGCGGCTCGTAGCGCTGCCCGTACCGGTCGACACGGCCGTTGCGCTGCTCGATCCGGATGAGGCTCCACGGGATGTCGTAGTGGATCAGGTGGTGACACTGGCGGTGCAGGTTGACGCCTTCCGAGGCCACGTCGCCGGTGAAGAGCAGCCGCACGTCGCTGCCCTCCAGCTCGAACTCCTGAAGGATCTTCTGCTCCTCCGTATCGGTCAGGCCGCCGTGCATCACCCGAACAGCGCTCGGCTTGATGCCCAGACGTTCCGGCATCACTTCGGCGAGCCACTTGAGCGTCGGCACCCGCTCGGAGAACACAACGACGCGAGTGCTGCTCCGCGGCCCGATACCAATCTTCTTCAGCTCGGTTACGAGGTTGTCGAGCTTGCTGGAGTCGTCGTCGGAGATCTGGTCGATCAGGCCGGCCAGCCGTCTCAGGTTCTGCTCCTCGGCCGGGCTTTCCGTCTTCTTGCGCCGCTCGGCGACGGTCGCGGAAAGCGCCTTGTGGGAGGAGAGGAAAGACTTGAGGAGCGTGTACGGGAAGAGCCTGTTCTGTCCACGAACCGGCTCATCGCTCCATTCGCCGCTCAGCCAGACCTCGGTGAGCTCCTGGAACACGCGCTCCTCAGGCTCGGTCGCCAGACAGCGGACCTGCTGCGAAGGACCACGGTCAGCCCAGCGATCCCCCATCTGATCGCGAACCTCCGGGCTGATCTTCGTCCGGCGTAGGTAGTAGTCCTTGATGTCCGCCGCTTCGTAGTTCTTCTTGTCCTTGATGGCGGCCGGCTCGAGCATCGCGATCAGCTCGGCGAACGACTCCTTGTCACCGTTGTGCGGGGTCGCACTCGCCAGCAGGAGCGCGTCTGTCCTACGGGCCAGTTTCTGGGCGAGCTCGTTGCGTTTGGTGCCTTTGTTGATCAGGTTGTGTGACTCATCGATCACCACGGCGTCCCATTCGATGGCGTCGAGATGGTGGCCGAACTGTCCGGCATCCTTGAGCGTGTCGACCGAGATGATCGCCCGTTTAAAGTAGGTGAACGGGTTACGCCCGGCCGGAATCTCCTGCTGGATGCGCTGGATGCCGGTGGAGTCGAGGCGAACCAGAGGGATGGAGAAACGAGTCCACAGCTCACGCTGGAACTGTTCGAGGACCTGCTGGGGTGAGACGACAAGGATTCTCTCGCCGCGACCGCGACGGATCAGCTCAGCCAGGATGAGCCCGATCTCCAAGGTCTTGCCTAGCCCGACCACATCAGCGATGAGGATGCGCGGCCGCAACCCGGCGAGGGCAAGCTCCACCGGCCTCTGCTGGTAAGAAAGCGCATCGAGCAGGAAACGGTCGGCGAGGGCCAGGCCCTTCTCGGAGCGAGGCAGCGGCGTACGCCGGAGAACCGCTTCGAGGAAAAGCCGGCTCTGCCGGAACTGGGAGGAGGCGTCCCGGACGAGCACGGTCTCCTCCGGCTCCATCGCCTGGACCGTCTCGAGCCCGGTGAAGAACGTGGCTTCCATGTCCTGCACGAACTCGGACACGCCGACGGCCTTGACCATGGTTCCGTCCGGGGTGTCGGTCTTGACGCTGCGGACCAACCATTCCTCATCACGGACGAGGATGCGGACCCCCGGCGCGAGAGTCGTGGTCTCTGTGTTGCTCACTGGTAGGCCCTTCTCACCATGTCGCCCGGCGTGCGTACTGCCGGCGCAGTTTTTCGATCAGCCAGGTCACGTCCACCGCTGGAACGCTGGCGGGTTGCTCGTCGTCCGGCGCGACAGCCGGCGGCTCCGGAGCCGTCGACGGCGCGTTCTCGACGTCGTTCTCCGGGTCAGCGGTGGGGTCACTGAACGATGCCGGAACCTCGATGAGCACCGGGTGATACGTGTTGCTGCCAACCTCTGCTCGGACGTCGAACACCGACTGCCCCTTGGCCGTCGCGATCTGCAGCAGGGCGTTCACGACCTTCTTGAGGTCCAGCCGGGCCTGCGGGTCATGCGCGATCATTTCCTGGACGAGCGGAGCGATCTCCGGCGGAACGCCGGTCAGGTCGGGTGGTTGCTTGCCGCTGCCCACGACCCAGAGCATCGCGCCCTGAGCCGTGGGAAAGAGCGTGTGACCGGCCAGCGCGAAGACGAGAGTGGCACCCAGCCCATACACGTCGACGGCCGTCGACAGGTCTTTCTCACCGCGGGCTTGTTCGGGCGCCATGTACGCGGGCGTGCCGACGACCATGCCGGTCTGTGTCTGTGCGCCGTCGGCATCCCGCTCGGTCAGCGCCGCCAGGCCGAAGTCGATGAGCACAGGTCCGTGCTGGCCCAGAATGACGTTCTGCGGCTTGATGTCGCGGTGGAACAGCCCGGTTCCGTGCACCTTGATAAGGGCCTCGGCCAGCATCGCCCCGATCATCGCGGCAAGGTGCAGCGGCAGGGTGCCATGCTGTTCGACGTACTGCCGCAAGGTCAGTCCGGGGATGAACTCGGTGGCGAGCCACGGTGGGTCCGCATACGGGTCGGCGTTCTCCAGCCTGGCCACGCGGGAGCCGAAGACCGTCTGGAGGTTCTCGATCTCTGATGCGAACCTTTGCTTGATCGACGGGTCGTCGAGCAGGTGAGTGTGGATCATCTTCACTGCTGCCAGATCCGCGGTCGCCGAGACCCCGAGGTAGACGCCCCCCATACCGCCCGCCCCAAGCCGGCGGAAAAGGCGGTAATTGCCGACCTTCTTCAGCAACATGCGCTTCGATCTCCTACTACTAACGCGAGCCGACAGGCATGGTCACGTATCCCGCTGGCTGGGCTTTCGCAGAGTAGCGGTCGCCGCGTCGACCCGGCCTTCGCCTCACGAAGACCTTCGGCGGAGTGCCCCCTCATCCGTTCGACGCCTGGGCACCACCGAAGTTAGATCGCGTGAACACCACTGTCAACAACTAGGCGTGTTGACAATGTCATGAGACGACGGCTGGCGTCACTTCATCGGCCTGCCGGTCGCATGGAGCCGGAAGTCAGCCCCTCACGGGCCCGGGAGATGGCATCGAGCCCCAGCCGGCTGAGTTCTCGCAGGGTGGCTTCAGCCTCATCGAGAGCCCGGAACGCCGCGCCGTAACTCCGCTGATCATCAATTCCCATCTGCGGAATGCGGGATCCCCTTACATCAACTCGATACGTTCCGCTACTGCTGGTGTTGCGTGAAGCGTTGGCAGCGCTACGCAAGAACCCTTGAAGATAATCGGTGTCGATCTGATCACTCATCGACGTCGCCGTTCGGTCGTTCATTTGCACAAGGCCAGCACGGGCGAGGTCGGATATGCGAATCATTGCACCCTCGATGTCGCCCGACCCTGCGGACAGCTCGGGAATCACCTCCGCCAGACCACCGATAAGGCTCAGCAGCGACTCTCGAAGTTCCGCATACTGTTCTGCTTGATTTGACTCTTTCAGCAAGTGAGCACCCGGCGTCAGGTCGACATCTTCGCCCAGCAGGTCTATCGCTGGGACATCTGCGGCCTGTGCGGCTTCGACCTCAGGAAGCCGCTGCGGATTTGCGCTCGTCATGTCAACCATGCGGACAACCGTTACGGGTCTCTCAGAAACGAGGGGACGCCTCAGAATCCAGAGATGCATCGGCTGGGTGTGAGAGGCCACCAAACCCGACGGCAACGCGACAACTTGCTCCAGCACTCCACGGCGGACGATTTCCGTACGAATTCTTCGTCCAGCCCGACGGTATGCCACCGATGGAGACATGACAATTATGAGCTTCCCGCCCGGTGCGAGATGCGAATAGCAATGCTGCAACCAGGCGAGCTCGCTCTCCGCTTTGGTGGGAAGACCGAATTCCCAGCGCGGATCGACCATCAGACCATCTCTGCCCCAGTCGGTGAGACCAACCGGCGGATCACAGATGACAACGTCAGCTCGAAGGCCGGGCCATGCGTCTTCTTGCAAGGAATCGCCGGGCCTGACGTCGATGTCGATCCCGCGCAGCATGCCACGAGCTCGCGCGAGCCTGACCGCCGACGCGTTGATCTCCTGACCCACCAGCCGGACATCAGACCCGGCGGCACAGGCGAGGAGTGATGATCCCGCACCACAGGCAGGATCGAACACCAAGCCTGTCAACGAGCCCGCGAGACGAGCGATCACCTCGGCAAGCCGGCCCGTCGTCAGCGGGCTCCCGCTGGCGAGAAGCCGCTCGACGAACGACTCAACGACCTCATTCGGCCTTACTTGAGCGGCCAATCCTTCGATACGTAGCCGAGTGTCCGGGTCGAATCGGCCCGAGGACTCACCGAGAAGCGTCTCAGCCAGGTCGGCGACACCCGTGATCATGTCGTCGCCATACAGCGCGCGCATGTCCTGCCAGACAAGAACCTCGTCGGAGACCTCGGAGTTCTTCCGCTGCCGATCCAGCCAGTCCGTGATGTCCGAGAGGGCGAAGAGAGCATTGCGCCCGCCCTCGACCGGCTCAGGAAAGTCCGGGTGGCGCCGGCGCCAGTTAGACACCGCGGCCCTGGTCACGCCGGCGAGGCGTGCGACCTCGGCCGAGGAGATCAGTCTATTTGAACCCGAAATCTCGACGCTCACGGCCCGACACTACAAGAAACACGCAGCGCAATAACACTGTCAACGCATGCACAGCTCCTCCCACGCACACCTGCACGGCCCAAGCGCGCCGGCGGCGCATGTTCACGAGCTTAGTTCACATGTGTGTTGACATCGCCGACTGAAATTGCTCTCATAGAGATCGTCGCCGCACGGACGTGTCGCAGCGGCTCAAGACGTGATTGGGAGCAGTGTCATGACGTACCCGCAGCAGCCCGCCTTCGTCCCCCCGCCGGTCAAGAAGACGCGGAAGTGGCCCTGGATCGCCGGCGGCGCTGTCGTGCTCGTGCTGATCGGCTGCATCGGCGCCATCGGCAGTGGCGGCGACAGCGCCAGCCCCGCCAACGACGACAACGTGGCCGGCACGACGGAGCAGAAGGCGGAGAGCACCAAGGCCGCAGAAAAGACCGCGAAGGCCGAAGAGAAGGAAGAGGAAAAGGCCGCCGGCATCGGGGACGCCGTTCGCGACGGGAAGTTCGAGTTCACCGTCAGCAAGATGAAGTGCGGCGTCGACAGCGTCGGGTCCGATCTGCTCGGGCAGAAGGCCCAGGGCGAATACTGCCTGATCGACATCAAGGTGAAGAACATCGGCAAGGAGGCGCAGACCTTCATCGACTCGGCGCAGAAAGCGTTCGACGCCGAGGAAGTCGAATACTCCGTGGACTCCAGCGCGGCGATCTACGCCAACGGGGAGAGCCAGCTGCTCCTCAACGAGATCAACCCGGGGAACTCGGCTAAGGGAAAGCTCATCTTCGACGTGCCGAGCGGCACCAAGCTGACCTCACTGGAACTGCATGACTCCCTCTTCTCCGGCGGCGTGACGGTGAAGCTGAAGTGAGGCTTCGACTCGCGCTGGGCGGCGTGGCCGCCGTACTCCTGATGTCTTTGGGAATCGTGATCGGCACGGCGATCGCCTCGCCGGAGGGTGCCGCCGAGGCTGAGGTGGACAAGCCCTACGCGGGCAAGAACAACAGCACCCCGTTCACACTGCCGCCGACGACTAGGCCCGCGGTCGAGGCGACCACGCCGGAGCCCGAGCCGACCACCGAGCCGGTGGCGACGACGACGAAGGCGCCCTCGTACAAGAAGCTCACGGCACGCGCGTGGAAGAAGATCGCGAAGTCACCGGAGGACTACATCGGCGACCACTACGTGGTCTACGGCGTCGTCACCCAGTTCGACGCGGCGACCGGTGAGGCGACGTTCCGCGCGAACGTCGACGGGGTCCGGCACTCCGAGTCCTACGAGTACGACACCAACACCATCCTCGACGGCTACATCAGCGACCTGGCCGACCTCGTCGAGGATGACGAGTTCCGCGCGAAGGTGACGGTCTCCGGCTCGTACAGCTATGACACGCAGATCGGCGGCAACACCACGGCGCCGCAGCTCAGCGTCGATGCGATCGAGGTCCTGTGACGATGGGGACCCGGTACACCTATCTCGAACGCCGCTCGGGCGACCTGCACGTGGTCGTCGAGTGGGACAGCTCCGAGTCCGGGATCTACCCGGCCGGGCCGCGCCGGCTCGTCATCGAACTCACCCGGCCGGTGCCGGCGGGCATCACCGCCGAGACCATGCGCCGCGCCGTCCGCCACCTCGGCGACATGACCGACGAGTTCAACGAGGTGCTCACCGTGGGCGGGCACGCGACCATGGTCCGCCAATACGTCGAAGAACGCCTTGCCACGCTGCCGCCGGACGGCGACGCCTATCACCGTGGACTACTCGCCATCGTCGACGACCTCGTGAGTCGTGGTGAGTCCAGCCCCGAAAACGTGCTCGCGAACGCGATGCGCGTACCCCTCGAAACGATGAACGCCTGCCTGAAGGTTGCGCGGCAGCGGCTCGGGCGCGAAAGCGCCTGAGCCCTCACCACGGAGACGGAGAACGATGGACGTGAACGAGACGACCGAGGGCGAGATCGTCGAGAGCGGGTCGAACCCGATGGTTCGCTTCTTCCAGGACCTGGTCGCCAAGGTCACTCAGGACGGCGTCGGACCTCTCGACGGGTCGATCGCCTACGCGGAGGAACGCCTCAGCAAAAGCCGTGAGCTGTCCCGTGAGCAGGTGATCGATCGGCTGATCCGGGAGGCGGTGCAGGCGTCGTCGGCGAACGGTTTCATCACCGGGCTGGGCGGCTTCATGACGATGCCGATCACGCTGCCGGCCAATGTCGCCGGAGCGCTGGTCATCAACGCGCGGCTGGTCGGGGCGATCGCCCACGTGCGCGGCTACAACATCGCGGACCCGCACGTGCAGACCATCATCACCCTCGCGACGGTGGGCGGCACCCTGGCGAGCGCGCTTCACGGCGCCGGCGTGAAGATCGGGGCGAAGCTGACGGCGCAGGTCATCGCGGCGATCCCGATCGCCGTCATCCGGCGGATCAACGCGCGGGTGGGTTTCATGCTTCTTGCCAAGTACGGGACGCAACGATCGGTCATCACACTGGCCAAGGGCATCCCGATCGCGGGCGGGATCGTCGGCGCCGGGGTCGATGCGGGACTCACCGCACTGGTCGGACGCGCGGCCAAGGCCAACTTCCCGGCGCATGCCTACTGAGGGCCCGATGCGGCGCGCGTTTCTCTCCGTCGCGATGGTCGCCCTGCTCGCCGGCTGCGGAGACACTGCCGCGGGAGTCACGGCTCGCCCGGTCACCGGCGCCGTCACCCCGAGTACGGCGACGCCCGCCATCGAGACGACGGCGCCGGCGTCCGCGACGCCGGTCGAACCCAGCACCACTCCGGCGTGGCGGCCGGACTGCGACCCGTCCGTCGACTGCGAAGACTTCTCGACCGACAGCTGCGACGCCGCGTACGCCGCCGAGGAGCTCGGCGGCCTTATCGACTCGTTCATCGAGGACAAGGAGGATGTCGACGCCGACCGCCTCAAAGCGGCGTGTCCCCAGTACCTCAAAGCGTGGAACAAGGCGAAAAACGGCGTCACCGAAGGGTCGTACGAGGTCGGCACGGAGATCAAGGCCGGCACGTACCAGACGACCGCCCATCTGATCGACGGCCGGGTCACCGACTGCTACTGGGAACGGTCGGGCAAGAACGGCGACATCATCGCTAACGCTTTCGTCATCGCGACCAAGAAGGTGTCGGTCACCGTCCGATCCAGCGACGAGATGTTCACCAGTAAGGGCTGCGGCAACTGGCAGAAGATCAAGTAACGCCCGCAGCCAAGACACCGGAGACCTCTTCATGATCGACTTTGTTTACGGCTACATCGACTACCACGAGACCCTTGCGTTCGCCGACGACGGCACCGCTGCCGAGGAAGCCCGCGAGATCGAGGCGATCGCCGCCGCCCGGACGTACGGCGAGGCGCGCCAGATCGAGGTCCGCCACGTCTCCTACAACCCGGCCGGCTGGGACTACACCGACGCGGAGGACGACGAGCCGTTCGACATCAATAAGGTGGGCGCGGTCCAGGACGGCGACTGGCCGCCGATGATGGCGAGCCGCGCGATGCGCCTACTCCCCGAGGATCTCCTGAAGCAGTTCGGCACGATGGCCGACACGACGCTCAACGGTCCCTACATGGAGATCCCGCTCGATCGGGAGGAGGCGATCGTGGCGGCGCTGCGCGAGCGCGGCCACGAAGTCCGTCGGGACGACGCGCTCATCAACACCTTGGACGGCGCGACAATCCAGCCCTGACAGGCATTGGTCTCTTCCCACGATCGCCCCGTTTGACTTCGCTCGCCTCGCCTTGCTGCAGGTAATGCAGCTGCTACATCCGGTCACTCACATGATTCGCTCACTGCGGCGCTCAATCGTTGCTCGAGAATGCAGATCATGCGAATACAACTGAGAAACAAGGTCCGATGCCTGGTCTATTCTGAGGCGCCACATGCCGACATCTCGAGGAGGCTCGATGACGTGAAGCCGTACTTCACATGCTCCGCGGCCTGAGCTACTACTCCGAATCCGCTCCCCATCCGCCAATCGCCTCAGGCGGTACGAGCAAGGGGCACTGGATAAAACAAGGTCACCACGCAACGTTCAAATTCAGCTCTCCGGGCTGCGGAGATAACTTCCAAGAAGATGCCGGTCGGCTCATTCCAGCCCTTAGCTGGTCTTTAGTCAGAACCAGTGACAACAATCCGGCCACGCCCTGCCGATAAAGCCAGAATTTCTCCGTGACCATCCAGGCTCGTGGCCGCACTGCGTCGCCAGCGATGCAGTGCAGCTTCAGCCAAACATCACTCATCCGGTTGACGGCGTTGATCCCATTAAAATAGCTACTGCGACATAGGCACCCGCAGACATGACCGGTTTAAGCAGCGAGCTCGAAGGTGCAGACCTCGTGGATCTTGGCTCTGCGGGCGCTCACGTAAGACCGCACGAGGGCATCGAGCCCGCGCGAGCCCTTGTCGCGCGTCTTTAGCTGGATTTCGTTCAGAACGGGCCGCGGCAGGCAGATGGCGACCTCACCGCGCAGTCGGTCAGCCTCGAGACTGCTTCATCCGCGAGTTCCACTTCGAGCAGGTACGGACCCCGCACTCCTGAGCGCCCGCCGCGCCGAGCAGCCTGGGTCCAACTGAGGATTCTCGGCAGATCCGACGGCCGTGTCAGGCATCCGATAGACGCCGCGGCCCTGCTCGATAGCATCGTGATGGCCGCCGAGGGCTGGTATCCGGCCGGCCGATTCGAGCGGGGCTCCCCCGGAGGATGTGTCGTGGCTGTTGACGTCGACCCGGCTCGATCGGGCTGAGATGGCCGCCGACGGCGTCCGCGTGATCGTGGTCGACGAGGTCGGCATCTACCGGCATGCGCTGACCACGGCGATGAGCCTGGAGACGGCGATCGGGTCCGTCGAGCCGGTCGCCGACGCGGCGACGGCACTGCGATGCCTGGGTGCGGGCAGCGGCCCGCAGGTCGTGTTGCTGGACATGACGATGGCCGACAGCGCCGGGGTGCTGAACATGCTGGTCCGGCACGCGGCGGGCGTGCCGGTGATCGTGCTCGCCGTCTCCGAGTCCGACGACGAGGTGATCGCCTGCGCGGAGGCCGGTGTGGCCGGTTACGTGTGCCATGGGGACACCTTCCCCGACCTGATCGAGCTGATCAGCCGGGTCTGCGCCGGCGAGTCGCTGTGCTCACCGCGGGTCGCGGCGACGATCCTGCGGCGGGTCGCCACGCTGGCCGCCGACCGGCGGACCGATCCGGCGCCGGTGCACCTGACCCCACGGGAGAATCAGGTCTTGACGCTGGTCGACGAGGGTCTGTCGAACCAGCAGATCGCCCGGCGGCTGTCGATCGAGGTGCGCACGGTCAAGAACCACGTGCACCACATTCTGGAGAAGTACCAGGTGCACCGGCGGGCCGACGCGGCCGCACGGTTCCGGGCAGCGCGGCGGCGGCCGGTGCGCGCCGGTGAGGCGTTCTAGCGCGGGCTCTGCCACAGCAGCGGCTCGAGCCAGTCACGGAACACGGCCTGCGGGTTGCGGGTCTGCCGCAGGCGGGTCTTCTGGCTGACCGTCTTCTCGGCACGCAGCAGGCCGATCATCGTACGGGCGACACCGGCGTAGTAGGCGGCCTCGCTGGGGTTGTGCGTGGTCACGAACCGGGTGGAGGAGAACTTCACGTAGTGGGCATCGGACCCGTACACGTCTCGCATGGCCGGGAAGTCGTCGTTGAGGAACAGCAGATTCCCACAGGCCGCGGCCTCCTGGCAGACCAGCGAGTACGTCTCCGACCCGGACGGGTGCACGTACACGTTTGTCAGGTGGAAGAGGTCGAGGACCACCTTGCGGGGCACTTCGATCCGGTAGCGCTCGATGTCGTGGGGGGCGATGCCGGGCAGCGGGCCCATCCCGTTCGTGAATATCACCTCCTTCGGGGTGAGGCCGAGTTCGTCGCGTTCGCGCAGGATCTCGGCCCGGTAGTCGAGGAAGTGCTCGCCCGTCGAGTGGAAGTTGACGATCATCAGGCGGACACTCTGCCCGGACCGTTTGAGCTCGGCGAAGAGGCGTACCAGTTTCTCCGGCTGTTTTCCGCGGTCCATCCGGATCGGATAGACCGCGAAGACGTCCGGGGTGTACAGGTCGTACTCGCGGATCAGCGCCCGGGTCAGCGGGTGGAAGGCGAACGTGTTCTCCCAGTCGAGCGCGTGCGGGACGAGTTTGACGTACTTCTCCTCGACGGCGTACTGCGCCGCGACCCGGGGGATGTCGTGCGCGTTCGGGTAGAGCAGGAACGCGTGCGGGAACGGGGTGAACCGGGCGGCGCGCGGGTCGTCCGGTGGCAGGCCCGGGTTGGCCTCGGGCGCGGAGTGGAGGTAATGCAGCCACGTGACGTCCGGGAACTCGTGGGCGAGCCGCCGGCACGCCTCGTTGTAGGCGAGGTGGTGGGGCAGGTAGACGAGGTCGTGGGTGATGACCACGTCGATCCGGGCCAGCAGTGGGCGCAGGGCGTCCACGATCCGGTCCACGCCCTGCCGGTACGCCGCCGGCCGGGCGACGGCCTCGGCGTCGCTGCTCAGGTGCACGGCCGGCATCCGCCACTGCCGCAGCAGCGGGTTCGCGAAGATGCCGTCGGGCTGGAAGCCCTCGCATCCGGCGAACGTGGTGTCGTAGCCGTTGCGCAGCAGCATGCGCACGTGTGCCTCGACGACGGTGCAGAGTGAGAAGGCCTCCCACAGCTGCACGAACGTGGTCAGAACAGCAACGCGTCTCATGGGTGTCCCGCCGGATGCCGCTCAGGCTCCGAAGGTGCCGGGCCAGTTGTCGCGCAGCAGACGGCCGTTCTCCTTCAGCCGTTCCACCACGGTCTGGGCGGGATTGCCGAAGACGAAGCCGGAGGTGTAGAACAGCGACCGCAGGAAGCTCTCGTCCTCCTTCTCCAGGCCGTCCTGCTGGGTGATCTTCTGGTACACGTCGATCACGTCGGAGAGCAGTTGACCGCCCTCGCGTGCGTGCACCAGGAACGGCCGGTTCTCGGTCAGTGGGCGGCCGACCAGGGCGCTGAGCACCGAGGCCCAGTGCTTCTCGTCCACGTTGTCACTGGCCACGTAGGTCTGCCCGACGGTCTGGATGATCGCCAGCGCGTTGCGGGTGATGTTGGACCACTTGTTGACCAGTACGATGGTGCCGAGGGAGCCCGCGAACGACAGCGACTCCGTCAGCCTGATGATCTCGGCCTTGACCTGGCGCAGGAAGTTGAAGAGGCGCTCGCGCTGGGTGGCGTCGAAGACCACGCTGTTGTCGATCTGGTCCGGGGTGACGCCCATCAGGTCGTCGGCGATCAGCGCGACCAGCCCGCGGTAGACGGCCGGGAAGTCCCGGTTGACGTCCTCGGCCGACTCCACGCCCTGGTTGAACTGGCGGCGCACCTGGATCAGCACGTCGGCCTCGGTGTACGTGTTCTCGTTGCGGCGGTCGAGGATGTTCTTGATCGCGTCGCTGTGCTTGTTGAGCAGGTCGGTCTTGCTGACCAGGTTCAGCCGGTTCGCGCCGTTGGAGCCGGCGAGCTGGGCGTTCAGGCTCTCGATGGCGGCCGGGACGCCGGCCCGCAGGTAGAGCCCGACGGTGAACAGGTTGCGGGACTGCCGCGCCTCCTCGATGTTCACCGGCGGCGTGATCGCGAAGATCGGGTCGATGATCAGGGTCTGGAGGGCGGCGAACTCCGGGTCGGGCGGCAGCGTGACGGTGATCGGGACGCTGCCGCCCGGTGCCGTAGTGGTGGTGCTGGAGCTGGTGTCCGAACTGGTCGAGGACGTGCTGGAATCAGTCGTCGTACTGGAGGTCGTACCCGAGGTCGTCGTTCCTGATGTCGTCGTTCCTGATGTCGTCGTACCCGAGGTCGTCGTTCCTGATGTTGTCGTACCCGACGTCGTCGTTCCTGAGGTGGCCGGGGCGGTGGTGACGGTGACCGGGATCGTCGTCGTGCCCGGGCCGGTGGACACGGCGTCGGACAGCTGGATGTCGTGGCCCATCGACGCGCCGGTCACGTCGACCTCCCCCACCGTGCGGGTGGCCTCGCCCACCGTCACCCGCAGCGAATAGGTGTGGCCGCGGGTCAGCCGCACCAACCGGTAGACGCCCTCGGCCGCCGTGGTGGAGGACGAGACCAGCTCGTCCTGTGGGTTGTAGGCGCCGACGGTGACGTCGCCGATCGGTGTGCCCTGGTCGTCGCGGACGGCGCCGGTCAGAGTTGCCATGATTCGTCTCCTTCGTGGTGATGGGGTCGGCCGGTGCACCCGAGTGCCTTCCAGGCGATCTCCGCGCCGAGGTGGAGCCGGTACGAGGTGCTTTCCAGCAGGTGCAGGGGTTCTTCTCCGGGGCCGGCCGTCCAGTCGACGGTCACGGCGAAACGCAGGTCGCCCGAGTCGGCGCGGCGGACCTCGACCCGGGCACGGAGCCGGGCGAAGATCGGCGCGGTGCCCGCCCACTCGGAGAGGGGCAGCTCCGCGACCGCGCCCTCGGTGAGGACCGGCGCCGGGCCACCGGTGGTCAGCGCGTGCTGGGCCAGCAGCGCACCGGCCGGCGCGGCCTCACCCCATGCGACAGCACGCAGCACCGGCGGGCTCCCGTCTCCGTCCGCTGTCACCGTGGCGGTCAGGACCGACTGGCTGGAGAGGCTGACCAGCCGGAACGGGATGCCGACGTCGGCGGTGGCCAGGGTCACGCACGGCTCGTCCGACGGATCGGCCGACGGATCGGCCAGGGCCGCAGCGAGCAGCACCAGCCCGTTGCCGTCCGGTGGGCCGCCGATCCGCAGGACCCCCTGGGCCGCGCACAACCGCTCCCCCGCCGGTTCGGCGGGCGCAAAGACGGGCGGCGGTTGCGCGGCCTGCGGAGATCCGAGCTGCGGATGTACGACCAGCGCTCCGTCCGTCCCGCGCTCGAGCCGGGCCAGGACGATCGCCCGGTCGGCCGGTCCCGGCGCCACCGGCCGCAGATCGAACTCGCAGTCGTCCCAGACCAGCGTGTTGCGGCCCTCCGTCTCCCCGGACTGCGGCTGGTCGTAGGTCACGGTGACCCACAGCGGCGCACCGCCCTCCGGAAAGACGACACCGAGCGTCCGCGGCTCCTCGCACACGACCCGGTTGCCGTCCAGATCGAAGGCCAGGCCCGGCTCGACGACGACCTGATCGGCCCCGTCGGCGCGGACCTCGAATCCGCGCCGCACGGCCCCGGTCGCCTCGCGCAGGTCGTCCAGCCCGGTCAGGAAGGCGGCCTGAAGGTGGTCGAGGTGCTCCGTCGTGATGCGCAGCCCGTCGAAGACGGCGATCTGCCGGGGCTTCACGGCGCGCCGTCCGCCGGCGCGTACTCCTGGATGACACCGGCGATCGTGCACTCACCGGCCGCGTTCGACCGGACGACCAGCACGGCACCGTCCGGCGCGGTGACGCCGCCCAGAGCGATCGCGAGCGTCTCCGGCCGGGCGCCCGGATCGGCCAGGGCACGGAACGGGCCGGCCGCCGGGTCGCCGGTATCCACCGCGACGTCGAGTGCGGCGCGCCCGTCGTCCGGGCCGGGAACATAGATCAAGGACATCCGGGCGCGGGTACGGTCGTCGCCTCCCCGCCGCACCTGCTTCCACATGCGGCCACCCCGGTTGATCCGCAGCCGTTCCTCCAGGACCGGCCCCGGGCTGACGTCGGCGGACGCCCGCAGTCCCGCCTGGGCGGCTCCGCGCACCCCCTTGATCACCAGCCAGTACGGCAGGCCGGCCCGCAGTTCGGTCGGCTCGTCGAAGCGCACCGACACGACCCGCTCGGCCGGCTGTCCGGTGCCGTCCGGCGGTGCGGCGAGCACCACGTTCGCCTTGGTCAGTGGCGGACCGGTGGCGGGCGCCGACAGCAGGTCTCCCTGGCCGGCGTCGGGCTGGAGCTCCGCGTACAGCTCGGCCTCGCCGGACTGCCGCAGGTGTATCGAGAAGCCGGTGCACCGCACGCCGCCGGCCGGAAGCCCGGCCGGATCGAGGACGAGACCGCGGGCCAGCGCGTGATCGACGTCGAGGGTGCAGAACTCACCGGCGGGCCGGCCGGTGTCCTCCAGCGACCGCTCCGGCCCGAACCGGCCGCTCACCTCCATCACGATCCGTGCCAGAGCGGGCGGGTGGCCGTCCAGTGGCGCGATCACGGACAGCGGCAGCCGGACCTCGCTGTGATGGCCGAGGGTCAGGTTGCGGTCCGCCCGCAGGGTGCCGTCCAGATCGTTGGGCCAGGTCTGCGTCTGCAACAGGGTGAACACCAGCTGGCCGAACCGGATCAGGACCTGGCCGGGGGTGTCCGTGCGGATCAGGAAGCGCAGCGACACGGTGCCCTCGTGGTGTGCCGTGGCGTCGAGGTAAGCGTTGACCTGGGCGGCGAAGTCGACCGGGATCGGGTGGTCGCCGGGCTCCAGCACGCCGGACCGGCTCCAGAAGACTTCCCCCGGCGCCAGCCGGATCGAGACGTTGCTCAGTCCCGGCCGGGGATCCGCTGCGATCGCGAACGTGCGCTCGGCGCCGGCGCCCTCCCGGACCCGCACGGTGCTGGGCTCCTGGGTGGCCGCCTGGCCGGGCAGAACCCAGAGGGTCGCCCTGATCGCTTTGACGTCCGCGTTCGGCCGCAGCCCCGGCAGCGGCACCAGCACCTCCGTCTCCTGCCCGGGGGTCAGGGCCGTGCCGGCCAGCGTGATCGTCACCGCCGGGATGATCATGACCTGGTCCCGGCTCTCGTACGCGGCCACGTCGTAGGCGAGCCCGCGACCACCCTTCACCAGCGCCATCGCCGGGCTGCCTGTCTTGACTGCCATCAGTCGTCCCCCCGTCATCCGGACTTCTGGGCGGCCAGGCGCGGCAGCCGGTAGCCGGACGCCGCGGTCACCAGCGACGACATGATGCGGACCACGACGTCCTCGGCCGGGCCGGTGTCGGTGCTCTCGACCGCGACGACGATGACGTACGGCGGTGTCAGCGGTGTGCCGCTCGGCGGGTACTGCCAGAGGATCCGGCGGTTCTCCAGCAGCTGTTCCACCGTCGGTGCGACGGCGTTCTCGGCGCGCAGCGCCTGTTCCAGGTCCGGCCGGTTGAGCAGGGCGATGCAGACGATCGCGTCCATCGCCGCCAGGTTCTCCCCCGGCATCGCGAACACGTCGGCGAACACCCGCCGGGTGACCGGCCGCCAGCCCTCGGCCCGTTCCCGCAGCACCTCGTCGAAGCTGGTGCGCTGCCGCAGGTCCTCGAAGAGCTCACCGGGCGCCACCTTCTGCGGTTTGGCCTGCACGAAGCTCAGCGCGGCCCGGATCGTGTCGGCGGGCAGGCCGTCCAGGCTCGCGATGGCGTGCTCGACCAGCAGGGTGGTGGTGTGCGGGCCGGAGAACCGCGGGATGTCAGGGTCCCTCTCGGCAGGCGGCAGTGTTATCGGGATGGTCGGGAACGGGCCGGCGGTGGTCGCCTTGCCCGGTGGCAGGAAGATCTCGCCGGTCGGGAAGGTGACCTCGATGGGCTTCACCCCGCCGGGAGCCGGCCGGGGCGCGGTGGGCGGATCCTCGAACCGGTCCTCGGGGAAGGGATCGCCGTCGGACGTCCGGCCGTTCTTCATGATCCGGGGGAACTCAGAGTCTCGGGACAGCATGTGCGAACCTCCGTTGCTGATAGCGGGCCGGTGTCACCGAAGTTGCCGTGCCGCCTCCGCCAGGGATCTGCCGCGCAGCTCGGGCGTGGCCATCGGCAGGCCAGCCAGGCCCGCCTCGCCGAGCACGCTGCGCATGGTCTCCACCGCCTGGCGGTAGGTGTAGCTGACGGCGGCGGACGACAGGTCCGGCGCGAACCGCCGGGTGTCCACGGTCTCGCTGACCACGGCCACCACGTCGCGGCCGCCGAGCGCGACCGGGAGCACCGAGATGACCCGGCGGGTGTCGAACGACGTGTCGTCCGGGCCGGCCGGCTCGTTGCCGAGCACGCTCATCACCCGGGTGATGCCGTACCCCTGCCCGGCCAGCACCGTCCTGGCCTCGCCGAAGGTGCGCCCGAACAACTGCGCCGCGATCTGGGCGCAGTCGGCGACGATCCGCAGGCTCTGCGACAGCCTGGTGAAGTCCTCGGCCCGGATCCGGTCGCCGGGCGACGGGTAGGGCAGCGCGGCGAACGGGTCGGTGGCCGGTGGCGGCGGCACCGCGGGCACTGTCGGCCGGGGCACCTGCGGCAGCGGCCGGGGCAGGGGGAACGCCAGGCCGCCCGGTGTCCCGGGGAGCCTGCTGGGCCGCTCAGGGCTGATCGACATGGAAGTCCTCCTGGCTGACAGTCACGAGATGTACCGGTCGGCCGCCGGGGAGCGCGGGCGGGCCGCGGAGTGGTCCACCCCCTCGCCATCACCGGCGTCGGGGGCGCGGATCACACTCGATCCGAGGACCCAGGCGTCACGTTCGGTGTCGACGTAGGCGCGTACCCCGGCGGGTTTGAAGGCGGGCAGGACCGCCGCGACCCGGCCGCTCTCCCCAGCCGACGCCGGCGCCGGGAGCAGCAGCTTGAACGCACACGGCACCGCGCCGTCCCAGGCCATGCCCGCGACGGCGCTCGCCGGGTAGGCATAGACGCCCGCGTCGAAGCCCGGCTCGTCGTCGAAGACACCGACCGGCTCCGGCGGGGTGCCGAAGACCGCGTAGTCGAACCGGGCGGCGTCGCAGACCCCGTCGGCGACCTTGAAATACCAGTCGGTGCGGCCGGGCGGAATGCCAGGGACCGCGTGCCGCCGCCGGACCGGTGGCAGAGACAGTTCGTCGAGGTCGCCGTCGAAGGGCCGGGCGGCGTACTCGTCGTCGACGGTGTAACGGTCGTCGTCGCAGACGGCGAAGCCGGCCAGGCCGCCGGTGCTGACGACCAGCCAGTCGTCGACGGCGTGCGGCCCGATCCGGGCCCCGCCGGCCGCATCGATCAGCAGGGTCCGGCCGTCCGGCACGATCCCGTGGAAGTGCACCGTCGTCCGGGTGGCCGGGCAGAAGATCGAGGGCAGCACGGTACGGTCTCCGACGCCCTCGATCGAGAAGAGCGGCGTTGCGGCGCCGACCGCGTCGTTGCCGACCGTCCAGGACCGGCCCGGCCAGCGCTCGGCCGCCGGCACGCTCTGCCGCCGCAACGGGTTCTCGTGCAGGGTGATCTCGGCTCTCGGCCGGTCCGGGCGGTGCGGGAAGTCGACGGTGGCCCGGCGCGAGAAGCCGTCCGGATCGACCCGCCGGACCGGCCCGGCGATCCGCGCGCCCAGGAAGATCGCGGCGATCTCCAGGATTCCGTCCGGTGTGCCCAGCCCGCCGAGCCGTAGCCGGGCGATCCGCTGGACCCGGTCGCGCATCATCGCCAGCCGCATCCCGGTGGGCTCCCCCGCCAGGTCCTCGAAGTGGAACGGGGTCAGGCCGAGCAGCGCCGCCAGCCGGACCACGTCGACCGGCTGTTCGGCGACGCCGATCCGGTGCGCCCGCTGGATGCGGAACAGGTGGGTGTCCGCATCCTCCACCGGCCCGGCCAGGTCACGGACCACCCGGCCGAGCAGTTTGCCCGGCTCCCCGGCCCGGTAGAAGTGCGGCAGGCTGCCGAGCACCCGGTCAGCCTTGGACATCGGGACCACCGCCCGCCAGAGTGATCGTCAGCCGGGTCAGCTCGGGTGTCTCGTACTCGGCCAGGGTCACCTGCTCGGTCCGGTCGAGCAGCCGCCCGGTCTCGGTGTAGAGGGCGCTGACGGTCAGCGCCCGGTCGCCGGCGGCCACCATCAGCCGCGGATCGAGCCGTCCCAGCTCGGCGGTGACGGCCGCGCTCAGGTCGCCGCGCCCGACACTGCCGCGAGCCGTGGCGAGCAGGCCGCCGACCGCCGCCGTCACCGCCCGGTGCACGGGCCCACCGTCGGTGAGGGTGCCGAGCAGCCGGGTCCGTGCCTCCGGCGCGAGATCGGATCCGGGTGCCGGCTCCACCACGACGGACACCTCGAGCGCGACGCGTTCCTCCATCAGGCCGGCGAAGACGTCGTACTCGCCGATCGTGGCCTTGCGCCCGGTGGTGTCGAGGTTCTGCCGCAGCCCGGTGAAGACTCCGGCGGTGCGCAGGCCGACGAGCAGCGCCACGTCGGCGACGCCGTCCGGCTGCACCAGCCGGCCGACCAGCTTGTGGAAGATCAGCGGCTCGCCCATCGGCAGCGCCTGCACGTACGCGATGACCCGGGCGCGGGCGTCGTCCTCCAGTTCCTCCTTCTGCACCACCGACAGGCTGCCTCCGGCCGGCCGGAGCAGGACCTCGGCGCGCAGGTTGAGGATGCCCTCCGGCTGGGTGGCCAGTTCGTCGGCGGTGAAGGCGTGCGCGCCCGCTGGGGTCCCGGCCGACGCGAAGTCCGCCAGCGCGGCGGGCCGGCCGATACCGGTCACCGGTGCGCCCGCCGGGGCGGCGGCGCCGGACGTCAGGTTGTGCAGCACCCGGACACCGGCCGGGCGGGCGTCGAGGATCGCCTCCTCGACCCGGCGGACCAGATCGGGGCCGGTGGTCTCCAGACCGAGGCGCACGTCCACGAAGCCGGGCGTCTCGGCCCGCTCGCGTACCTCGATGTTCTCCTCGGTGACCTCGTCGACCCGCTCGATGAGGTGGTAGCGGATCGCGTCGACAGTCGACCGGCCGGCCCGTTCCAGGGTGGCCCTCGCCCGGGCGCGCAGCTGCTCGTCGGTCTCCTTCGCGGTGGCGAAGAACGTCGCGCCCGGGTTGCTGACCGACTCGATGCCGAAGATGGGCCGGTTCACGGCGACTATCGCGCCCGCCTCGACCCGTCCGTCCGGCCCCTCGTCCTGGGCGCGGACCGGAACGACCACGGCGAGCTGTCCCTGGCGCAGCGTCCGTTTCTCGCTCGTCTCGAAGTTACGGCCCTGGTCCGTCGAGACCAGTGTTCCGGCCGGGACGGCGATGTCGCCGGAGGCCGGGGTGCCGCGCTGGAACAGCACCTCGCCGGCGGCGAAGCGGGCGTCCTTGCGGGCCAGCCCGAGCAGGGCCACCACGTGATCGAGGGAGGCGCTGTCGGCCAGGTCGACGAA
Source organism: Actinoplanes sp. OR16 (assembly GCF_004001265.1). Taxonomy (GTDB): domain Bacteria; phylum Actinomycetota; class Actinomycetes; order Mycobacteriales; family Micromonosporaceae; genus Actinoplanes. Next base: position 9,270,263 of record NZ_AP019371.1, read on the forward strand.
CCCGGACCGGTAGATCATCTCCATCTGCTTGTGCAGGACGGCGAGCTCGCGGGAGAACGCCTCGGCGAGGGTCGTGGTCACGCTGCCGGGGTTGCGGTCGGTCAGCCGCCGGTCGGCGCCGGGCAGGTCGTAGTTGACGTAGAAGTAGCTGTCCGGGTCGGGCGGCCGGCCGCCGGGCTGCCAGACGATCGCTTCGAGGCCGGTGTCGTACGCCCAGTCAGTCCGCGGATCGAATGTCACGAACTGCTCGCCACGCTGCCCGAACACCGTGACGCCACCGGCCTGGGCGCCCGGCGCGCCGAGACTGTAGGTGTCCTCGATCCCGGTGAACCGGTGCTCCTCGCGGATCACCCCGCCGGTGAGCGCGGTCAGCAGGTCGTCGACGAATCGTTCGTACGGCTGCGCGACGAAGGTCATCCGAGTGGCCCTTCCAACGAGAACGGGACGACCAGGATCAGCGGTTCGGGGACCTGCCTGATCAGCAGTTCGAGGTCGATGTCGACCCGGTCGCGGTGCTGCCGGCCGGGCGCGGGCCGCACGTCGATCCGGGCGACCCGCTCCAGCCGTGGTTCCTGGCGCAGGCACTCCAGCACGTACAGCCGGATCAAGCCGCGGGTCGACTCGGTGTTCGGCTCGCCGACGAGCCGGTGGTGGAGTGAGCCGTACCCGGGATGACCCAGGACCGCCAGCTCACCGCGCTCGGTCTTGAGCCGCAGGATCAGGCTCTGCACCAGGTTGGCCCGCCCGTGCACGGTCGCCAGGTCGGCGGCGGCCGGCGCCACCCCCGGCCGGGGACGCGGCTGCAGGTCGGCGCGGCTGTACGGGTGCGCGAACACCCGCCCCTCGTCGTCGGCCACGAATCCGAGGTCCAGGTCGCGTCCCAGGAACGCGTCGTCGGTCAGCGTCATCTCGTCATCCCGTCTTGACCTTCTGGGAGAGCACGTCCGGGGTGGGCGGCTGGGCCGGCGGCACCGGCGGCGCGGGCGTGACCGGCACGCCCGCCGCGGTCTGCCCGGGGTGCATGTGCGTCTGGTAGAGGTTGACCAGCTGGCTGAGGTACTGCACCAGCGAGTCGCCGAGCACCACCGGGTGGGTGGCGTTCTCCACCAGCTCGATCTGCGGCGCGTCGACGACCACCTTGGTCTTCGCCTTCACCACCACCTGCCCGCCGCCGGACCGGATCTGCACCAGGTTGCCGCCGTCGTCGTCGGTGAGCCTGATGTCGTGGTCCGCGCAGTTCAGGACGATGTCGCCGTCGTGGTCGACGGTGATCGTCGCCGGGCCCATCGCGAGCACGAGCTTGTCGTCGTCGACGGTGAGCTTGTTGTCGTTCGGCAGTTCGACGTGCAGGCGGCGCACCCCGGACTCGGCCTTGTCCGGGCAGATGTAGACGTGCTCGCGGGCCTTCGCCTCGGGCTGGCGCACCTTGTCGTGGTAGAGCAGCCCGACGATCACGCCACTGTGGATGTCGCCGTTGAGGAACTGCACGAGCACGAGGTCGTCGGGGTTGGGCAGGGACACGGCTCCGGCCCTCGGGGTGCAGACGGCCAGCCTCTTCAGCTCCAGACCGGAGTCGCGCAGGCGTACGTCGCACTCGTGGTTGTGCTCGTCGGTGCCGGTCTCGTGGCTGTGCACGGCGGTGACCACGCCGAGCTCGGCCCCGCGGTGGCCGCGGAGTTCGTCGCGCACGATGGCCTGGATCAGGTCCACCAGATCGCCGTTCATGAGCCGAGCAGCCCTCCGATCGCATCCGCCGCGCCGCCCAGCAGGCCGGCCGCCGCCGAGGCGCCGCCCTGGCCGGTGAACGCGACCCGGGTGACGAACCCATCGCGTTTGTTCAGCACGTGCCGGACGGCGGTCACCTTGAACAGGCCGTTGAGCTCGGGCCGCGGGGCGCCGGCGATCTCGACCGCGTCACCCAGCACGATCCCGGGGTGACCCAGGACCCGCAGCCGGCCGGCGGAAGCCTGGTCGTTCAGCTCGCCGAGCCAGGCGGTGGCGTACGCGTCGGCCGCGGCCTTGCTGCGTACGGCGCCGTCCTGTGCCGCGAGGGTCCGCCCGCCGCTGCCGGATCCACCACCGGTGGGCGGGTTGTCGCGGGCTAGCCGGTGCCAGGCGCCGGTGCCGCGGCTGCTCGCCGCGCTCTCCCCGACCACGCGCACCGCGTCGGCGACCGGCCGGCGCCCGGTCAGTTGAAGCGCGAGCAGATCCACGCCGTAGCGCAGCACGTGGTCCGGGCCGGTCTTGGCGAACTTCGTCATGGTCAGCCGGTTCTGGACGTCGCAGTACAGGTCGAGGCCGTCGCGGCGGGCCAGTTCGCGCAGGCAGCGCAGCACGCTGCGGGACTCGTGCGCCACGAAGTACGGGATCCGGCCGCCCTGATCGACGGTCCCGGTCGTGACGCCGGCCTGCCGGGCCAGGTCGGCGACGATCTGCCCGGCGGTCTGGTTCTCGTAGACCTGGTTGACGCGGGTCCCGGCGAGGATCTGGGTGGCGGTGGCGCCGGTGACGCGTACCCGCTCGGGCCCCGACTCGACCGCCTGCACCTCGGCCGTCATGACCGTGGCGGACCGGTCGCCGGCCGTGAGCACGACGGTCATCGTGTCGCCGGGCGTGATGCGGTGGCCCCGGACCGCCGCCGTGGGAATGGACGGCTCGCCGGTCAGCAGGCCGAGAGCGGCGCCGGCGGCCTGGCCGAGTGGGCTGCCACCGGCCGCCGGGGGCGCGTGGAGCCGCAGGTCGCAGAGGTCACCGGCCGAGCCGAGGGCGGCCGACGTCTCGACCGCTGTCAGTTCGGTGCGCGGGTCGGCCGCGGAGTCCACCGTCCAGCCGCCGATCGTCACCTGGTACCCGGCCCGTTTCACGCCCGCCTCCGGATCATCCGGGCGGCGCCGAGGGCCAGCGCCGGGACGAGCACCGCGCCGGCGAACGCGAGCAGGAACGAGCGGGTCGTCACGGCGTACGCGCCGGTCGTCGCGTACACCGCCGAGATGACCGCGTTGGAACACGCCACCAGCAGCAGGAACCGCCGCCGGCTCATGCCGCCCAGACCGGCCGCGATCGTCGACGCCTCGGCCAGGCCGGGCACCGCCCGCAGCAGCAGGACGGCCCCGCCGCCCCAGGACGCCGATGTCGCGGTGAGCCGGGTCAGGTCATGGCCGCCGATCAGCCGCCGCGCGACCGGCCGCCCGGCGCCGCGCCCCAGCTGGTAGCCCACCCAGCAGGCCGCTGTCATCCCCACCGTCGACACGATCGTGCCGGCCGGCCCGCCGAGCAGCGCGCCGAGGCTGGTACTGACCAGGCTGGACGGCACCGGCAGCAGCACGTCGGCGGCCAGCAGCAGCCCGAGCAGCAGTGCGGCGGCGGCCGGGTGGTCGGCTGGCGCACGCAGGATGCCGGCCACCCAGCGGTCCATGCCGTCACCGGCGACGGCGAACGGCACCAGGATCACGGCGAGTACCACCACGATCAGAGCCAACCGGCGTACGGCCACCGCTCCCGTTCTCATGTCGTTCTCCCGTCAGGTCAGCGAGTCCAGGTCGCGGCCGAGGATCCGGACCGTGCCGTCGGCGGTCACGTACAGGGCCGGCACCTGGGGCGCGGCGGCCTCGTCGAGCTGCGCGGCCGGGCTGTAGTAGGCCTCGAACGGCGCCCGGTCGGTCTCGCTCAGTTCCTCCTTGGAGTACGGCGGCCCGGGTGGCCGTACCACCTCGGTGGCGCCCATGACCTGGATCGTGTGGCGGCCGGGCCCGGTCAGCGGGAGCCCGTAGTCCCGGATCTCGAGAAGGTTCGTCCGGTGGTTGCTCATGCCGGTGCTCCCCGGTTCAGCCAGTCCAGGAGCACCTTGCGCTTGCTGCTCGACAGGTCGCGGGTGACCGGCATGTAGCGCGGGTCGTCCTCGCCGAGGTCGAGCATCAGCTTCGCCCGGTCGGCGTCGCCCGGATGCCCGGCCCGGTAGGCGACGATCGCGTTGCGGGCGCCCAGGTCCACCCACGCCTTCATGAACGGGTACAGCTTGCTGTACGGCTCCAGGATCGGGCTGACGTCGGCGTAGACCGGGCTGGCCACGATCTTGTACTGGTCGAAGACGCGGATGAAGATGACGCCCCGCAGATCGCCGGCGGCGGCCGCCCCCCAGTAGAAGCCCACCTTATAGAGCTGGCCGTCCAGGGCCGGCCGTGGCGTGGCCGGATCGCCGGCGGTGAAGGTCACGGCCGCGACTCCGGCCGCCGTGGTCACCGTGGCGCCGGCCACGGATGCCAGATTCGGTGGCACCGTGAGCCCGCCGGGGGGCGCCCCGCCGAGGATCTTCAGGCCGATCACCTGCGCGGCGGGTTTCGGCTCACCGAAGGTCCGCACATGGAACCGCACCAGCTGCGACTCGCCGGGGTTCAGCCGGAAGGCGATGTGTGACACGTCCAGGTACCGGCCGGCCGCGTGCTCGATGAGCACGGTCGGGGCGAGCACCTTTCTGTGCACCAGGGTCAGCGGCTTGGTCCGCAGGCTGGCGAGCTGCGCCGTGGTGAGGCTGAGTTCCTCGATCCCGGCGGTCTGCTCGTAGTGGATCCGGGTGAAGTCGAGATCACCGATCGTGGTGGTGGTCGCCGGGCCGGTCTTGATCACAGCGGTGAGCTTGCTTCCGGCTTCGTCCCTGCGGTTCCCGCCCGGCGCGACCTCGGGCATGGTGTTGCCCAGGTCGATGACCAGTTTCTTGCGTGCCACGTCGACCTTGAACGGCGCCGGGCCGTAGGCGCCCTTCCACGTGTTGTTCTTGGTGCCCGCCGGGCCGTTGGCCCCGTCGGTCAGGAGCCGGTCGGCGGGGAAATGCTGCGGCTCGCTCAACTGGCCCGGGCCGATGGTACCGACCACCTTTCCCCGGCAGAAGGTGGCCGCGAGAGCCGGTGGCGGCGGCGCGTTGACGTCCGGGCCGCCGTCCGGGCTGTAGGCGTAGGCGACGAACTTCACCGAGAGGATGGCTTGGCTGGCCGCCCGGAGCTGGTCGAGCACCGGGGAGCGCACGGAGGTGTCCCAGGTGATGCCGGTGAGCACCGACTGGTAGACGCCGGCCGCACCCGGCATCCCGCCGCCCGCCCGCCCGAACCACAGGTCACGCATCGGGACCGGGGCCAGCCGGCCGACGAAGCCGCCGTGCCCGCCCGGCAGGGTCAGTTTGATCTCCAGGCCGAAGACCGCCGACGCGAACTGCATCTCCGGGTCCAGATCGACGAGTTTCGCGTAGGTCGGCGAGTTCGTCGACTCGACAGTGCCGCCGACCACCGGATCGCCCGCGGCGCCGGCGGCGGTGGTCCGTATCGTGCCGGTGCTGTCGCGGCAGGCTCCCACGGCGCAGGCGTCGAGATAGAACCAGTGTTTCCCGCGCGGATTCCAGAGCAGCGGGCTGCCGGGGCTGAGGGTCGGCGAGGCCAGCCTCGAGTCGATCGCGGCCGCCGGCAGGGCGTAGTTGCCGCCGGCGTTGTTGATGGTCGAGGGATCGGCGAAGAACCTTCCGGCGAAGTGCAGCCGCGGCACGTCCAGATAGCTCATCGCTCCGCCTCCGCTGCGCTCCGGCTGCGCGACGAGGACTCGACTGTGCTCATGGATTCGCTCGCAAGCCCGCTCATCTGGTTATCCTTTTCGCCTGGATCAGCCGGAGGCGGATCACGGTCCCGTCGTCGACGTCCACGATCTTCTGGATGGCCTGGTTGTCGCCCTCGAAGCCGAAGCCCAGGTCGTACAGCTCGGGGGCCCGGTCGGGGTGGGCGTCCCAGAAGTCGACGTCGTCGTGCCTGTTCTCCACGGCACGGAAGGCGTCACGCAGCAGCGGCCGGGACGCCTCGGCCTCGGCGTAGGGCCCGGCCGTACGGGCGAAGTGGGCGAGATAGGCACTGAACACGTTCCGGCTGCCCGCGGTCGTGATGGATTGGACGAACGTGTAGACGGTGATGGCGATGCCGACCACCACGCCGGCGACCATCAGGAGCAGGCCGACACCGGCCGGTGCGCTGATGACCCCGGCGGCGATCAGTAAGCCTGCGAGCGAGAGCCCACCGCCGAAAGCCGTGGCGGCGCCGATCACCATGTCGTCGACGTCGTCGGTCCGGTATCCCTCGACCGCGGCGGCGGCCCCCGAGACGATCACCGCGACGGCGCCGATGGCGCCGATGACCCTCCCGCTCACGCCCTGCACGATCCTCAGCCCGATGAGGTTCGAGAACGAGGCGAAGCTGACGGCGACCCCGGTCACCGCGGTGGACCCGCTGGCGATGATGTTCGACCAGTACACCACCGTGTTGTCGTTGTCCGCGTCGATCGCCGCGGCCAGGGCGATGACGCCGCAGACGGCGATGACCGGCCCCCAGGCCCCGCTGTTCATGAACCTGCTGGTCCAGTTGACGCCCCGCAGCCTCGCCAGGTCTCCTCTGTCGACGGCTTCGATCAGGGCGACCCGGTCGGCCATCGTCAGCGGTCTGCCGAACGGGACCTGGTCCAGGCTGGCCAGGTTGACCACGGCCCGGTAGAGCCACCCGGACAGCCGGCTCGCCTCCGTCACCTGCCCCACCACCCGGCCGAGCAGGATCGGCGAGGACAGCTCCACGATGCCGACCAGGAGGGTGTTCGGGCCCGGATAGTTGCCGGCCAGCGCGGTCACCGTCGCGGCGGCGGTGCCGAGGGTGGAGAGGGTCACCAGCACGCTGCCGTCCGGCGGGGCCGCCGGTACCGACCGGACGGCCTGGTCGAACAGCGGCCGGTTCGGGGCGCTCAGCCCGGTCAGGTCGAAGGGCCGGCTGGCCAGGGCCTGGATCATCGGCAGCACGTGCGTGTCGACCACCCGATCGGCCTGCGGGGAACTCAGCAGCGCCCGGAACACCCGCAGCAGCGTCTCCTGGACGTCGTCCCACAGTTGCTCCGGCACCAGCGTGCGGGTGTCGCCGGTGGCGAGCGTGCCGACGATCTCCCGGACCCGGCCGACGAAGGCCGGGTCCTCGACCATCACGCGCAGTTCCTGGGCGGTCTTCGCCTGGTCGCGTAGCAGACCGGCCAGGAACGGGTCCACCGGGTTCTCGATCAGATCGGTTCGGGCCCGCTCCCGCAGGGTGTCCAGCTTGCGGCGCAGGTCCTCCAGGTCACGGCGGTCACCAGCGTCGGCCGGCGGTTCCTTGGGGAACTGCAGGAGCACGCCGAGCAGCCCGTTCAGCGCCTCCAGCACCGCGATGTCGCCGGCCACCGCGCTGATCAGCGTCCGGTGCAGGTTGGTGATGTGCGCCAGCGAGTCCGCGTATCCGCGCATCCGGTTCAGATCGTGGGCCAGCGGCTCGAAGACCGGCCGGATCACGGTCAGCCGCAGTTCCCGCCGGCGCTGGACGGTGGCCTCCGCCATGACCTCCCGGAATCCGCCGGCGAACGGCAGCACGACGGTCCGCTTCGCCGGGATCCGCCAGTTGTGGAACGCCGGCCGTGCCGGGGTGTCGAAGTTGGCGTAGTACGGGCTGTCACCCCTCGATCGCAGATCGACCCGGGCCGCCGCGAGCCCGGGGAAGGGCTCCTCGGCGAACTCTTCGGCGTACAGGTCGCGGACCACCGGGGCGTTCGAGGTGAAGCCGAGCAGGGCGCGGAACACGCCCTCCGGGTGCAGCCGCAGCCGGGCGGCCAGGTCGGCGATCGCGACGTCCCGGTCGAACGCCTCGGCCACCCGGACCACCACGTACCGTTGCCCGCGGATCTTGCGCACCTTGATACCGGGAAGGTCGGTCGCCTGGTCGGCCATGTCGTCGTCCCTCCTCACGGTGCGGGCGGCAGCCCGGAAGCGTCGAACAGGAACGAGCCACGGGTGGTGGCGAGACCGCCGGCGGGGGCGGCCAGGGTGTAGCCGCGCGGGTTGGCAGCGCGCGGCGCGGCCCACGCCGGCCAGTCGCGGACGTACTCCATGGTCTGGGTGAAGTCGGCGTTGGCGATGACGCCGACCTCGCGCAGGATGCCGTCGATGAGCCGGATCTCATGGGCGTCGGTCCACCGGGCCGGGTCCCCCGCCGACGCGGGGACAGCCGCGTGCCCGAGCACGTTGCGCAGCCGCCGCCGGCTGCCGCCGGCCAGGTGGGCGGGGTAGCGGATGTGCCAGCGCAGCAGCAGCCCCATCGCCTTCTCGGAGGTGAAGACGTCGCCGACGGTGGCCCGGCGGGTGGTGTGCGGGCCGGTGGGGATGTCCGGCGCGGCCCCGGCGGGCAGTTCCAGCGCCCGCAGGTCGCGCAGCCGCACCCGGGCCATGTCCCACATGCGCCGCCGGAACCCGTCGACGGTACGGGTGGCCATCTCGAAGCGGTAGAACCAGTGCCATGTCTTGAAGTAGTTCCACTCCCTCTCCTCGAGCGGCAGCGGCCGGTAGCCGCCGTCGTCGCGCTGCACCGTGATCGCGGCCGTGTAGGTGCGGTTGCCCGGGCCGAACAGGTTGCGCCCGTCCGGAACGGCGGGGGTTCCCGGCGTCAGCCAGTCGGTGCCCGGCCGCATGCCGAAGAACTCGATCGCGGTGGTGTACGCAGCGTTGTCGGTGTGGCGCAGGTACGCCAGGTAGCCGCCCAGCTCGCCGCCGGTCACCGTCGCCCCGTTGACGATGCCGAGCGTCCAGTGGCACGGCCCGAGCGAGACGAACGCGTTGTCGTACGCGTTGAGGCTGTCGAAGAAGCCGAGGCACTCGACCTCGGACACCGCCCGCACGACGGTGAAGGTGCACCGCTGGGCCGCGGTCAGTCCCGCCTGCGGCACCCCCACCAGGGAGTCGGGCAGCAGCTCGGTCCAGGTGTGGGCGGGCGGCAGCGACCGCGGCCCGCTCCAGGCCAGATAGGTCGCGAAGTCACCCACGACGACCGGGTCGGCGGCGCTGTGCCCGGCCGGGAACGTGTAGTAGGAGCTGAAGTCCTGGACGTGGACCCGCGGCGCGGAGCTGGTCACCTCGTCGTGCAGCCACACGTTCTGGTCACGGACGGTGGTGCGGGCCCCGTCCCGCATGTTCCAGGACTCGACGACCACCGGGCAGCGCCAGCGGTGGGCCAGCCAGGTCTGTATCAGCGTGCGGGTGCGAGCGTTGACCACCCCGCTGACCGGCCCGGTGTATGCGTCGGTGTTGGCGACCTGCCGCAGCCGGTCGGCGTAGCGGGCGGCGGCACTGTCGTCCTCCGCGGCGAGGTGCGCCATCTTCGCGTAGATCTGGAACTCCCGTACCGCCCACTCGGTCCGGAGACCGAAGGTGCCGGTGGCCGGGCCGGCGATGTGGAATCCGAGAATGCGCAGGTCGTCCTGGAGCCGGCGGACGAATCCGGGTGTCCCGGCGGCGGGCAGCGGATCGCCGTTCGCCGACGTCCGCGCCGCCCCGGCGTAGGTGTGGTCGGCGTCCCGGTCGTCGCGCCGCAGGTCGTACCCGCCGTAGCCGGCCGGCGCGGCCGCCGGTGGCCCGGCCCCCGCGGGCACGGCCGCCGCCGGCTCGGTGCCGGCTGCCCGCACGGCCATCGCCAGCACGGCCGTCGCGCCGGCCGGGTCCGACCAGCCGGGCGGTTCGTCCACCGGGACACCGAAAGTGATCACGGCGCCGTCGGTGCGCAGCGCGATCCCGTCGACCTCCACCGCGTTGCCGAACCGCACGGCGTCCAGCGGCTGCCCCGGCGGCCCGGAGACGGCCCACTGCTCCCCCGACTCAACGGCGAACACCGGTGGGCGGATACCCGGCTCGTCGAACAGCAGGTCCGGGTCGGCGGGGCCACCCGGTTCGAGGTCGCCGGCATCGTTCTCGGCCTCGATCGGGAAGTCGTGGTCGTCCAGCCAGGTGGTGTGGTCGAAGATCCGGTCCGCGGCCGGGGCACCGGGCTCCCACCGGGCGAACGCGACACCACCGGCGACCTGCCCGGCCACCACCGAGGCGGCCCCGTCGACAGCCGGTCGCGGCTGCCCGGCGGACGAGTCGGCGGCCGGCAACGGCCGGGCCGCCGGATACACGGTGAACCGGGCCGGCGAGCCGTCGGGCAGGGCGGTCAGCGCGCTCAGATGGACGGTGCCCGTCTCCTCGCGCAGCCACGCGAGGTCGGCGAACGGCGGCCCGCCGGGGCGTTCCCGGTCCCGGTCGACCACCTCCCGGTAGGGCGCCGCGGCGTCCCCGGTGGCCTGCTCCGCGGTGCGGTAGGCGACCGTCACCCGCCGGTTCTCCGCGTCGTCGCCGGAGACCGGCTCGTCCTCGCCGCAACCCACGAACGGCGGCCCGGCGAGGCGGTCCGCGGCCAGATGCGGCGAGAAGCAGACGTACGCGTCCCGCAGCGCTGCCCGGGTGGCCTCGCCGAGGCTGCCGTCGACGGTGAGGTCACCGGGCCGGCGCGCCGCCCCGTGATGGAAGGCGTACCGGTTGTACTCCTCCTGGAACCGGCGTACCGCGTCCCGCGTCATCGGCCCCTCGGCGCCGTCGATCGCGCCGGGATCGCAGCCGAGCCCGCGCAGCATCGCCTGGTAGTGCCGGGGATCCCAGCCTTCGGCGGCGGCCACCTCGTCGAACATCGGCAGATCGCCGGTGAGCATCGCCAGGACGGTCCGGGCCCGCCGCTCGGACAGTGCCCGGTTGTAGCCGGCGTCGCCACGCGCGTCGGTGTGCCCGTACAGGCGCACCCGCAGGTCCGCGTCTCCGGCGGCCCGGTCGCGGACCCGGGCCAGCGCGGGATAGACAGCGGGGGCCGGGAACGACGAGTCGAAGGCGAACACGGTCACCACCTCCGGGTCCACGGCCGGCGATCCCCCGGCCGGGGTGGGCTCCTCGGCGAAGGTCTGCGGGTACGACAGCAGGAACACCCGGAACGGCTCCTCGCTGCCGAGCGGCCGGTCGACGCGCGCCACTCCCCCGGCGTCGGTGACGGTGGTCAGCGGGCCCGAGTCCAGCTCCACCCGGATCTCGGCGGCGGACATCGGGGTGCCGTCCTCGTACCGGAGCTCGATTTGCAGGCCGTCGGCGGTGCCGACCGCGAGGGCCCGTTCAGTGCGCACGGCGGCCGGACCACCCAGGTGGGCTGCGAACGCGTACCGGCCGGTGGGCCCCGTGGTCCACCAGGTCACCGCATGCGACAGCGGCGGTATCGCCTCCTGCTCGGTGACGATCAGCAGGTCGCCGGCATAGCCGGGGTGGCTCTGCCGGTAGTCGCCGAGCAGCCCGGCCAGGGTCTGCCCCGGCGCCAGCCGCAGCGTCTGCGGCCGCCGGGTGTCCGCGCCGATCCGGGTGACGCGGTCGGTGTCCGAACCCGAGACCAGGAAGTCGTCGGTCACGACGTCGAAGGTCACCGGCGCCGTCACGCTCTCGGACCAGGCGTGCAGTTCGACCTGCTGTCCGGCCGGCACCTGCCGGTCCCCGACCGGCTCGCCCTGGAACGCCCATTCCGCGCCCGCGCCCGTCGTGCCGGTGGCGAGGCTGAGGAACGGCAGACGGATCACTTTCGGCGTCGTCGTCACGGCCTGTCCCTCCTCACAGCGGAATCGCGTCTCACAGCGGAATCGCGGCGATCATGTCGTTGAACGCGATCCCGGTCCGGTCCAGGGAGCGCTTCAGCTCGGTACGCAGCGCGTCGAGACGCGCCACCAGCGGTGCGAGGACCCGGCCGAGGTCGATCGCGGCGAGGATCGACTGGATCTCGGCGAACACCATCTGCAGGGCCTCCCGGAAGACGCGCGGCGAGAACGCGCCGAGCAGGGCGCGTACCTGGTCGAGGGGTTCCCGCAGCTGGGCCAGCAGCACCGCCGGGTCCAGGCCGGCGACGGCGGCCCGGACCCCGGCCGTCAGCTCGTCGAGGGCGGCGACGATGCCGGCCGGGTCGAGCCCGCCGAGGATGCCGCGCACCTCGTCGGCCAGGTCGCGCACCTCGTCGGCGAGCAGCCGCGGGTCGAGCAGGTCCAGACGGGCGCCGATCGCCGCGACGACCTCGCCGGCCGTGGCGGCCAGCGCCTCCGGCGACAGCGCGGCCAGGGTCCCGTCCAGGGCGGCGAGGCCCTCCCGCAGCATCTCGCCGAGGGGCCGCGGGTCGAGGGCGGCGAACTGGGCCCTGATCTCGGCGAGCACCGAACGGGCCTCGGCCTCGACACCGGTGAGGTCCAGTTCGGCCAGCGCCCCCCGGATCGTCTCGGGAGTGACCGGGCCCCGTGCCCAGGCGGGGACCAGCGACTCCAGCCGGGCACGCAACGGCTCGTACCGGGTGACCAGCCCGGCCGGCGGGACCGCGTCGCGGAACACGCCGTCCAGACGCGGCTGGAGTTGCTGCAGCATCCCGGCGGCCGCGCCCAGTTCCTGGTTGCGCAGCGGGTTCAGTGCGGCCACCCGGGCCGCCAGGTCCTCACCGGCACCGGCCGGAAGGGCCGTCACCAGCGCCTGGTACGGCCCCCGCAGCTCCGCGAGGAGCCGGCCCACGTCCAGCCGCTGTGCCGTGTCCCGCAGCGCCGACCAGTGCCCGGCCGCCGCCGCGAACACCAGCGCCGGGTCGAACCGCGCCGGCAACGCCGCCACCGGCGCGAACGCCGCACCGGCACGTCCGGCGTCGATCGGCGTCAGCGTGTCCAGCGCTCCGGCCAGCCGGTCGGACAACCGTTTCACCGGGGCCAGCAGCGTGCCCGGGTCGACGGCGTCCAGGGCTGCGGCGATCGCGTCGTAGACCGGCAGCAGCGGCGCGAGCACCGCCTCCGGGCGCAGTCCGTCCACGGCCGCGCGCATGGATCGGACAGCGCCGCCGAGCCCACCGGTGAGCCCGGCCAGGTCCAGCCGGTCCAGCTCGGCCCGGAACCCGGCGACCGCGGCCTCCAGCGGCTGGAGCAACCGTTCCGGCGCGAGCTCGCCGGCCGCCTCGTCCAGGCTCCGGTAGGCGTCGGTGACCGGCTGGAGCAGGACCGCCGGCGCGAGCCGGTCGATCTCGGCCAGCGCACCGGCGTGCCACTGCGCCACCGGCGCTACCAGGGAGTCCACGTCGAGCTGGTCCACCGCCCGGCTGACCGGCTGGAACAGGTCGTCGAGCGGGCGCAGCAGCTCGTCGGGGGCGAGCCGGCCGACCTCGCTCAGCGCGTCGGCCACCCTGGCCTGCACGGTGGCCAGCGCCTGCTTCGGCACCTCCAGCAGCTTGTCGAGCTCGGCCAGCAGCACGGCGGTGATCTGGCCGGGGAAGTCGATGCTCACCACCGCCCCGACCGCGGCGCGCAGCGCCTCCCGGAGCAGGCCGTTGAGCGCCGAGGTGTCGATCTCGCGGAGCCGGTCGCGCATCTCCTCGATCTGGGCGACGACCGGATTGGTCACCACGTCGAAGTCGAGTTCGCCGAGCCCGCTCAGCATTGCGTCGAGGCGTCCCGCGATGTCGTCGACCTTGCCGGGCACGTCCAGCTCACGCAGCCGGTCGGCGGCGCCCTGGAGCGCGGCGCGTAGCTCGCCCTGGACCGTAGCGACCTGCGCGGTCACGTCGCCGAGGAGCCCGGTGACGGTGTCCAGCGCGGACCGCAGAGCGTCCCGGAACCCGGTCAGCAGCGGTGCCAGGGTGTCGTCGGCGGTCCGCCGCACACCGGTGAGGAAGTCCTCGATCTGCCGCTGCGCGTGGAAGTGGAACCGGCCCTGTTCGTCGTAGTCGCCCAGTGCCCCGGCCAGCGCCCGCAGCGCGTCCCGGAACCGGCCGAACACCGCCCGGACCGTCGCCACGATCTCCAGCAGCATCCCGTCCAGACCGTCGGCCGCTGCCGCGGCCCGGGCGCGGATCTCGTCGAGCCGGGTGCCGGGCCCGCCCGCGGTGAGCCGGCCACCGCCCTCCCGGACAGCGGCGACGACCCGGTCCAGATCGGCCCGCGCCCCGGCCAGGTCGATCGCGGCCACCGTCTCACGCAGATCGGCCAGAGCGTCGCTCACCTGCCGGCCGATGCTGCCGAGGTCGACGATCTCGACGGCCTCGACGTGCGCGTACTGCCGGTCCAGTGCCGCGGCGATTCCCGCCGGGCCGGTCGCGGTGTCGTCCAGCGCCGCGGCCAGCCCTCCGGTGATCGCGGTGATCTCCCCGGTCAGTTCCGCGAAGGCCTGGCCGGCGAGATCGAGCCGGGCGGTGGTGACAGCGCCCGTCATCGCCGCGATCAGCGCGAGTTTGCGCTGTTCCAGGGCGGCGACGCGGTCCGCGGTGAGCACTGTGGAGAGCCGCGCCGCCAGGTTGTCGGCGGGACCGGCCGAGCCGGGCAGGACCAGCCGTACGATCTCGGCCGCCTCCCGCTCGACGAACCCGGCCATCGAGTCGCCGATCTGCGGGTCCAGCCCGCCGAGATCCTCGGCCCAGCTCCGCAGCCGGCCGATCCGGCCGGTCAGGAACTGCGCCTTTACCGCCTCCAGAGCGTGCAGCGGACCGGCCAGCAGCGCGGTGTCCGGCGAGGGCAGCAGACCGTGCAGGTCCACCAGGTCCCGGGCCGGCTCGGCCAGGCTTGCGGCCAGGTCCGTCCGGACGAGCGCGGCCAGGTCGCCGAGCCGCCCGGTGAGCGGGGCGACCAGCGCCGCCGGATCCTCCGGGAGCTCCCCGGCGACGGCCTGCAACTCGGTGAGCAGCGCCTGCGCGGGCGCACCGGCGTCACCGCCGTCGAACGACACGGTCGCCAGGCTGCCGGTGAGACCGGAACGCAGTCCGGCGGGGTCGATCTCCTCCAGCAGCGCGAGCACGCCGGCGATCCCGGTCCCCGACGACGGGTCGCCGATCAGGCCGGACAGTGCCGACGTGAGCTGTTCCCGGCCGGGCAGATCGTCCACGAGTGTCATACCTGGTCGCGCCCCCTCTATCCGAACAGACTGTCCAGCTCGGCCACGATGTCGCCGAGCCCGCCGGTCGCCGTCTGCACGCCGGTCAGTGCCGCGCGCAGCGGCGGCGTGGGATCGCCCAGGTCCGGGATCGAGCCGAGCGCGTCGAGGGTGTTCAGAGCGCCCACCACGTTCAGCGCATCACCGAGCAGGCCACCGTCGAGTAGGCCGGTCGCGGGCGGTTCGGGCGGCTCGATGTACTTGCGCAGCCGGATCCGGTAGCGGAAGCGGTGACCGCCGGTCTCCGCCACCTGAAGGTCCTCGATCACCACATCGGTCAGGTCGGTGGCGGTGTTGATGTCGGCGACGAACGTGGTCGGCTCCCCGGCGTTGAAGATCTCCCGGACGGCGGTGAGGAACGTGTCACGAGCCTCGTCGCCGTGCCTGCTGCCGACGATCAGGATCGTGTTCGGCGCCGAGCCCAGATCCTGCAGATAGTTCCCGGCCAGGCCCGGCACCCGGTGCTCGACCAGCGCCCGGCTCTCCGACGACTCCACGTACTCGATGCCGTCCAGCACCAGCTCACCCAACATCGGCCTGATCCTCATCCGACATCGATCCCGTGCTGGACGGCCTGCCGGCGCAGGATGTCCGTCATCTGCTCGGACAGGTCAGTCAGCGACCGGCCGTGGTCGACGCCGCCGGTGCCGGGCCCGTCGCCGGTCTCCGTTCCGGTTCCGCGCGGCACGTGGTGATCTCCCCGCTCGCCCGGTGCGTGCGCCTCGCCTCCGGCGAAGGCCCGCAATCTTTCGGCGACCTGTTCCCCGGTCATCGCCGGCGATCCCGGGGTGATCGCCTCCGGTTGCGCCATCGCCGGGGTACGGGGTACGGCGCCCCGCCCCGGTCCGGGCGCACCCGGCATCGGAGCCGGTGGACGGGCCGGGCCCGGCGCCTCGGGGCCCGGCCGGAAGTATCCGGCCAGCGCACGCTCCAGCGCGGTACGGCGATCCGGGCGCCCCGGCGGCGGCTCCAGCGCCCACCGTGGCCCGGTGACCGGTCGCGCCTCGGCCCCGGTCACGGCACGCCCGGCAGGAGCCCACCCCGCAGTGGCATCGCCGGGCACCCCGGCCGCCCGGCCGCCCGGCGGCGCGGTGAACGGCCGGCCCGCCCCGGTCTCCCGTTCCGCCACGACACCGCCCGGGCCCCGTACGACCGGTGCCCGGCCCGGCAACGGTCCCGGCAGGGCCTCCCGCGGCTCGGCACGGGGCAGCCCCGGCCGTGTCGTCGCGGCGGGCCGTGGCAGCACCCCGGGCACCGGATCCGGCTGGGCGAGCGCCGCCCGCAGCCGGTCGCTCAGCACCCCCAACAGGTCACCGCCGAGCAGGTCCGCGGGCAACCCGCCGGAGACCAGTCGCGCGGCCTGCTCCCGCCCGGCGCTGAGCCCCGCCGCGGCCGCGCGGGCCGGCCCGGTCGACGCCACCAGGCGGGACCGCGCCCGGCGTGGGCCGCCACCTTCACCGGTGAGCCGGCTGATCGTCGACATGGCTCGCTCCGCTCGTCACGGCGCCGGCTGGGGCGGCCGGTCCTGGTTCAGCAGTTCCAGGTATCCCAGGACCTGTCCTACGGTCAGCGCCCGTACCTGCTCGGGCGTCCAGTGGAACTCCTTGGCCAGTACGTAGAAGGCGCGCACGATCGGCGCATCGGCCATCTGGCGTACCTCGTCCGCCTCGGTGCTCAGCCCGCTGATCCGGTTGATGCACACCACCAGGAAACCGACCAGCCCGCTGTGCATCTCGGCCACCTGGTCCTGCTTGAGCCGGGGTTCGACGGCCGCGCGCTGGATCATCAGCACCGACGTCAGCACCTCGTCGTCGCGTGCCGCCTTCGCGATGAGCTGGATGTCGCGGACCGTCAGCGGGCGCAGCCGGATCGTCCGTTCCTGCCCCACGCCGGCCGGGCCGAGCGCGGGGAACAGGATGTCGCCGGGGATGACGACGTCGTGGGTGACATCGCGCCCGGACAGCAGGTCCTCGGCGGTCACCAGGATCGAGGCGGTCACTGGTCAGCCCTCGATCTCTTTGTCGTCCACCTGGATACGCCGGGCCGCGAACGTGAGCCGCTCCAGCATGAAGTCGTCCTCCGGCAGGTTGGCCTGCCAGGAGTCGAACATGACGCCGTACACCGTCAGGATGCTGTTGCCCTGCTCACCGGCCGGTGCCAGGTTGTCCACCGCGAGTTTCATGGTGAAGCTGGGAATCGGCAGGCCGGCGGCCTCGGGCTCGATCGCGTACTGGCCGATCATCAGCCGCAGCAGCGCCCCGTTGATGTACGCCCGCTCGACGGTGCCGCTGATCGCGATGTTCCCGGCCCGCAGCTCCGACGGGTACCGTGCGCCCATCTCGTGGAACGGCCGGAGGTCCATGCGCAGCGCCAGCGTCACGTTGGTGACCCGGGCGACCTGGCCGTCCTGCGGGAGCAGCAGGGCGAAGGCGTCCGCGTCGAAGTCACGGGCGTCACTGAGCACCAGGGTTCCGTCCGTACCGAAATAGGTAGTGGTGTTGAGCACCGTGTCTCCTAAGCCAGATTCATCACGACGCGGATGACATCGATGCAGAACGTGGGCTGCAGGTCCATCGTCACCAGCACCTCGCCGCGGATCTCCATCGGCCGGTCGGCGAAGACCGCCAGCTTGTAGCCGGTCAGGTACTCCCGCACCACCAGGTCGGCCAGGAAACCGTCCAGGGTGGTACGCAGGTTCTCCCGGACCCGGCGGTTGTTCAGCAGGCCGATGTACTGGTTGGCGCCCTGGCGGGTGCCCTCCTTGACGTAGTCGACGATGCGCCGCAAGGTGATCTGCCGGAACGCTCCGTCGTCGGTGCTGATGCCCTTGACCACCCGGATGCCGCGTTTGCGCTGCAGGGCCAGCACCCGGTTCAGGACCAGCGCCTTCGTGTCGCCGTAGTTGTACTCGGCCTGGAGGCCGTCGATGCCGGCCAGCGTCTTGTTGGTGAGGCTGATGTGCGGCGCCAGCGAGCTGATCTTGCCGGCCACCGCGGCGGCCGTGTAGTACGCCGGCAACCGCATGGTCCGCCCGGTCTCGCCGTCCCGGGTGGTGAGCCCGGGCGCCACCAGGACGACACGTTTGTCCGCCACGTCGTTGGTGTTCGCCATGATCCGGTCGACGGCGCTGCTGTCCGCGCCCACCACGGCGATCCGCTCGCGGCCCAGGCTCTCGGCGCGTTCCACGTGTGCCAGCACGCGCGAGGCGATCTCGGAGAACGGGCGGGGCACGACGAGGATCTGGATGTTCTGCTCCAGCAGCCCGTCCAGCGCCGCCTCGAACTGCGCCGTGCTCGCCGAGCCGTTCACCCCGTTCGCGAACGCCGTGAAGGTGGCGGTCCTCGCCGGCAGGCCGTCGGCGGTGCGCTGTTTGACCCGTACCAGGGTGGACGGGTTGCCGGGATCGCTCAGCGCCTGCTGCAGATAGGAGAGGCTCGGTACGACGTACACCTCCTGGACGTTGCCGTACCGCAGCGTCACCTTGCGCAGGCTCTCGCGCGGCACCCGGTAGCTGGCGTAGACCTCGGCCGCGGCGGCGGGCTGGGTGGCGAAGGTGAACGTCCGGGCGGCGGCGTCGTACCGGACGGTCTGCGTGCCCGCGGCGCTCTTGACCATCTGATAGCGGTTGACCAGCCCGTTGGAGCGGACGGTCACGGTGCCGACCACCGGGTCCTCACCGGTGGCGGCCGGCGGTTCCACGAGCTTCGCGGCGGACAGCGCGAACGATCCGTTGCCGCGTACCACCGCCTCGTTGTTGACCTGCTCCTGGGCCTCCGCGTCCTCGATGCGCAGTTGCAGCCGGTTGCCCCAGGCCCCGGGGGTGGTCGCCTCCAGGACCATCGCCGGGGCGCTGCTCTCGTCAGCGACGACGAGGGTGGCGGCGACCGCCTTGGCCGGATCGAAGACCCGCCGGCCGTAGACGGTGCCCGCACCGTTATCGAAGATCAATTTCAGGCTGCGTACGAGGGTGAGGTTGTCGTCGGCG
This sequence comes from Actinoplanes sp. OR16, assembly GCF_004001265.1. Taxonomy (GTDB): domain Bacteria; phylum Actinomycetota; class Actinomycetes; order Mycobacteriales; family Micromonosporaceae; genus Actinoplanes. The sequence goes on from NZ_AP019371.1 coordinate 9,289,060, forward strand.
TTCCCGTCGTCCCACTCGCCCATCTCACCGAAACGCGCCCGGGCCTCCTCGAAGCCGCTGAGAGTCTGGATCTCCGGGCCGCCCTTCTCGGCGGTACCGACGACGCCCACGTTGCCGGTGGCGATCGGCCCGACGCTCAGCAGCCCTTCCGCGTTCACCTGGATATAGGTCCCCGGAAGGATCGTCTCGGTGATGATCTCGCTCATCTCACATCTCCCAGTTCCGGGCCGGCTGGGGTGGACGGCACGGCGAGCCGCTCGCCGGCCGGGCCGCTCATCGTCACGTCGATCCGGTCGATCCGGCCTTCGGTGACTTCGGCGTCCTCCTCGAACTCAGCCGCGAAGCGGAACTCCAGCGCCTGCCGGTAGACCACCGTCGCGGCCCCGGACGCCGGCTCCCACCGGAACGGCACCGCCGCCGCGAGCCCCGCCGGGGTCAGCCGCAGGAACCCGTTGCGCCGCAGCACCTCCGACGGCGCGCGCAGCTTGGCGAGGGCCCGCCCCACGACCCCGGCGAGCTCGGCCGCGGTGATCGACCACGCCTCGACGGTGAGGACGCCGTTGAACCGGCCGGCCCGCCCCAGCCCCACCCCCCGGACGTCGTCGACCTGCACCGAGACCACCAGCGCCGGCAGATCGCCGCCGGTCGCGGGCTGGCGCGCGCCGACCCGGCTCGCGCTCAGCGCCGGCTCCGGCTGCGCCGCGAGAACCTGTCCCAGTCGTTCGACGATCCGGTTCACGGGTCCGGCACCTCCCTGCCCATGGCCTGCCGGACGGCGCCCGCCAGCCCGCCGCCCGGGTCGCCGGCCAGCATGACGAGCCGCGGCTCCAGCTCACAGACGGCGATCCGCTGCCGGTCCGCGGAGACACACAGGATCCGCACGTCCGGGTATTCCGACAGCAGATGGGTGGCGACACCCGGCACGTCGTCGTCGATCATCAGGAGCACCACCACGTCAGGACGAAGGTCACCGGTCGTCAGGAGGATCTCCATGCTGCGTTCAGCGGCGCCCACGACCTCGACGTCGTCCGCTCCGGCCAGGCCGCGGTCGAACTCGGCCCGCAGCTCAACGGGAACAGCCAGCAGAATTCGTATGCGTCGCACTTCCGAGGGGTCCTCTGTCCCGGCGATAGGAGCCACGCTAGGTTCTCCCCCGGCACGCCGGAATGGACCCTCGGATCCATCAAAGGACCAGCCGGATCCGGTCCTTTCCCCCGCCGGTACCGGATCCGGGGCATGAACACCTGTCCGGAGGTACGCGTACCCGACGCCTACGATCTGGTCAGGAACGTTCCGGAGACCTCGACGACCGGCTGACCACCAGAGGCGGCTGCGCGCTCGGACGGCGGCCACGAGCGCGCGGATCACCGAGCTCACGATCGTCGATCAGCATCTCGCGGTCCGGCTCGCGCCCATCCTCGGCGCCCCGCTCGCTTGCGGAGGTGAGATGGACCGGGACCAGAGCGATGGCGGAAGATCGCAGGCGGGGACGTGCCCGGCCTGCTGGACGGCCGAGTGCGAACAGCAGCAGGGCACCGCCGGCCGGGATCCGCCGGCTCAGTGGTTGCGGGAGCGCGGGGGCCCGCTGGTACGGCGGATTTTGAGCTGGGGAGACACGACGAACTCTTCGGGCTCGGCGCGGCCCGCGATGCGGTCGAGCAGCAGGCGAACCGCCCCGGCGCCGGTGACCTGGCCGGACTGGTCGACCGTGGTGAGCGCGATGCGGTTCATCGTCGAGGTGTAGATGTTGTCGTAGCCGACGACCGACAGGTCTTCCGGCACGCGCAGGCCGCGGTCCTCGGTGGCGCGCAGGACACCGAACGCGGCGATGTCGGCGCCGGCGAAGATGGCCGTCGGCGGTGTGTCGCGGTCCAGGGCCCGCACCGCCGCCTGGTAGCCGCCCTCTTCGGAGTACCAGGTCTCGATGATGTCCGGTTCCAGGCCGCGGTCGAGCATGGCCTTCTCGTAGCCCTGCCTCCTGGCGGTGTGGGACAGCACGAAGGCGCTGTCGGCAAAGGCGGGGGGCATGCTCGTGTGCACGATGTGGCGGTGACCCAGGGAGACGAGATGGTCGACCATGAGCTGGGCGCCGAGACGCTCGTCGTCGACGACGGTGTCGAAGTTCTCCGACGAGCCGTGCAGGGCGATGGTGACCACCGGGACGGTCCGGGCGGTCTTCTCGATCCAGGTGACGTCGATCCACGGTGCGACGAGGACCAGGCCGGCGACCTGCCGGTCGAGCAGGGCCTCGATCCGGTTCTGCTGTGCGGCGGGTGAGGAGCCCGCGGAGACGATGATGTCCTGATAGCGGGTCGGTTCCAGGGCCTCGCTGATGCCGGTGGCGACCTCCGTCATGAACGGTGAGGTCAGCCCGTTGAGGGCGACGCCGATGGTGTCGGAGTGCCCGCGCATGGTGCGGGCGGCGGAGTGCGGCCGGTAGCCGAGTTCCTCGACGGCGGCGGTGACCCGCTCGCGCATCTGCGGGCTGACCCCGTACGCGTCGCGCAGCACCTTCGACACCGCCGACACGGACACGCCGGCGGCCGCCGCGACGTCCTGGATGGTCGTCCGGTCGCTGCCTGGAGTGCGTCGGGCCCGTGGTGTCACATCGGTGAGAGTACCGAAGCCGCCGCGAAGTGCAACGTTGCACATCGGCCGCTTTGATCGTTTCAAATCAGTTACTCAAATATTTCGCCAGGCTCTTGACGCCTTGTGACGCAGATCCCTACAGTGCCGATGTATAACGTTGCACAAACCCTAAGCTGCCTGCTCAGGGCGGCCTTCACCTTTCCCCTCGGTTCGCGCCGGCCCTCCGTGGCGCGCCCCTCGAAGGAGTTGTCAATGCTGCGCAGAACTACGTCAGCCATGGCCGGGTTGGCCGTGACTGCCACCTTGCTCGCCGGCTGCACCGGGGAGACCGCATCGGACGCCGGCTCCGGCGGCAAAGCCGTCAAGGACACCCTCACTCTCGGGATGAACGCCGACATCCCCGGCTGGGACCCGTCCAACCAGCCCGGCTACCAAGGCTGGGCCGGCGAGGCCGTCTGGGACACGCTCATCAAGTGCGACGCCTACGGCAAGGCCGAGGCGGACATCGCCGACACGTGGGAGATCAGCGCCGACAGCACGTCGTTCACCGCGCACATCCGGGAGGGCCAGAAGTTCTCCGACGGCACCGCGGTCGACTCGGCGGCGGTGGCGGCCACCTTCCAGTACAGCACCAGCCACGGCGGCGCCCAGGGCGACTACAAGGGCATCAAGATCGAGACCCCGGATCCGCAGAACATCACGATCTCCTGGCCGGAACCCCAGCCGATGATCGTGAGCCGGATCTGTCCGGTGAAGATCACGACGAAGGCGCTGCTCGACTCCGGCAAGGTCAACGACACCCCGATCGGATCCGGCCCGTACGTGCTGGACACGGCCGGCACGACCCGCGGATCGGTGTACGCGTTCACCAAGAACGACAACCACTGGAACGCCGCCGGCTACCCGTACAAGAAACTCGTCATCAAGGTCATCGAGAGCGAGACCGCGGCGGTCAGCGCCCTCAAGACCAAGCAGATCGACGGCAACCTGATCTCCGCCCAGAGCTACAACGAGGTCACCGGCTCCGGCCTCGACGTCACCACGATGCAGGGCGTCACCACCCGTCTGCTGCTCACCGACCACCTCGGCAAGAAGATCCCCGCGCTCGGCGACCTCAAGGTCCGGCAGGCCATCAACATGGTCTTCGACCGCGACGCCATGGTGAAGAGCCTCTACCAGGGCCACGGCAAGCCGTCCTACCAGATCTTCCGGCCGGGCAGCGACGCCTACCTCGACGGGCTGGCCGATCCCTACCCGTTCGACGTGGACAAGGCCAAGGCGCTCATGGCTGAGGCCGGGTTCGCCGACGGCTTCAGCATCGAGCTGCCCACCATGGCCGGGCAGAACCACGAGACCCTGATGCCGTACGTCACCCAGCAGCTCGGACTGCTCAACATCACCGTCAAACAGGTGCCACTCTCCGGTGCCAACGCGATCGGTGACCTGCTCAGCGGAAAGTACCCGGTGGTGCTCTGGCAGCTCGGCAACTTCGGGCAGTCACTGCAGGACATCGACGTGGTCGTCCGCGACACCGGCTACTGGAACCTGTCGCACCAGCCCGACGCCACCGTCGACGCCGCCTGGCAGAAGATCCTCACCGGTGACGAGGCACAGAAGAAGGCCGCGCAGCAGGAGATCAACCAGTACGTCGTCGACCAGGCCTGGTTCGCGCCGATGGTCAATCCCGACGGGTTCTACGCGCACAGCCCCGACGTGACCATCGACAAGGTCTCCGACATCGAGGCGCTGACGCCGAAGCTGCGCGACTTCAAGTAGGGATGCTCGCGATGACTCTCACGCTGGTCAAGAACCTCGCGCGCTCGTGCGCCGTGCTGCTGCTGGTCACCTTCGCGACGTTCGCTCTGATGTTCGGCAACGGGCCCGGTATCGCCCGGGCCGTACTGGGCCTGAACGCCCGGCCCGAGGACGTCGAGCGTGAGGTCATCGCCCTGGGGCTGGACCGGCCGCTGCTGGTCCAGTACTGGGACTGGCTCACCGGCGCGTTCACCGGCAACCTGGGTGAGTCCTTCTACACCGGCCAGTCGGTGACCGGCGCGTTGTCCACCCGGGTGCCGGTCACCCTCGCCATCGTCCTGATCACCCTGGTCCTGACAGCCGTGCTGAGTGTGCTGCTGGGCGTCACGGCCGCGGTCAAGGGCGGCTGGGTCGACCGGGTCCTGCAGTTCCTGTCGGTGCTGGGCACCGCGGTGCCGGCGTTCATCATCGCGATCGTGCTGGTCTTCA